>JBBKWX010000046.1:0-17690 GCA_037969175.1 Bacteroidia bacterium
ACACTATTTTTGACTTTCAGTCAAAAATCACTCCTACACTCTTTTTACTTTTCAATTTTGAAAAGAAAAAAGCACTCTGCTACTGCACCGGATAATAGATCACCGTCTTCCATGCAGCAGTATCCTTCACCATTCCCGGATCTGTTACATAGTGCTCCCAGGGCGAGCCGTTGATGGTAAGGCCTTTGGCCTTGATCCAAGCATTCATCTCGGCGTGTGCCGCTCCGAGGTTATCGTAGGATCCGGTAAATGTGCCGGATACCACATCACGTTGTGGCATGACATACGCATTGATATTATCTTTAGCATCTGGTAATTTATTTACGGGAATAGCAGGTTCCATCTCTATACTCTTAGAACTGTAATGATGAAAGATACAAAGAGGAGCATTTACTTGCTGAACTCCGGTAACCAAAGCAAAAGCAGTAAGCTGTCCGTACAATTCTCCCAGTTTTGAACCTATCTCTGCTGAAGTCACAGTTTCTCTAATGCTGATCACATTTTGCGATGAAACATATCCTTGAGAAATATCGCTCATCACAGATGTTGGAATGGATTCTACATAAGCCTTCAAATTTTTTAAGCCCTTTTCAAACATTTCACCCAACATCTTGTCCATAAATAATCCCATATATTTCATCATGAATCCTTTAAGTTCACCGCTGTCTGTCCATGTCACTTTTACGCCTTCCGGTTCAGGTTCTATCGTGTAAACAGAACTGGAAATGCTGCCGTATTCCACCATCGCGATTTCGAAGTCGACACGCTTGTTTGGCTCCATACCCACCAATGTCATGCTCCCTTTTCCAACATTTCTATTTTTAGATTCCCAACTTACTTTATTTCCAATAACACCATTTTCACCTTCGTAAGTATATCTGATATTAGTATCAAGGTCATCCCAGGGTGACCAATTTTTTGATTCCTCCATATTCAATACAACTTGATAGACTCTTTCAGCACTGCTATTGATCGTAACACTTCTGCTTACATTATATGAGCTGGGCAGGAAAAAAGAAATGATCAATAAAACACCAATGATGATCAGCAAAATGAGTAAGATTCTTTTTAAGATATTCATGGAAAGATTAATTAATATAATTTGAATAGATAAGTTAGTTTAATTTTTGAAAATAGTATTGTCATTCAATATAACAGACATACTGAAAAACAAATGTACAACAATGCAAATCGATTAGAATTATTGATCATTAAATGATATGGCAATTTTTTTTTTCGTAGTTTTAGACAAAACCTCAGAAAATGAAATCAACAACCTTATTATTTGCATTGCCTTTTGCACTTTTGCTTACCGCTTGTGGTGCTGAAGAAAAACCTGCTGAAACTGAAACGGAAGCCCCTCAGGAAACTGTAGCACCAGCACAGCCGACAGAGGATAATTCTACATCCGTAAAAGTTGGACCCGATGGAGTTGAAGTTAAATCCGGGAACACAAATGTAAGTGTCCGTCAGGATAGTGGCAGCGTAGAGATCAAAAAGCCCTGATAAACCAGTATTAGAAAAGAATCTTGATCCCAGTCTCCATTTTGAAATGAAGACTGGGATTCTTGTTTCCTATTTAATAATGATTTGTTAAATTTTTTTAACCGAATTTATTGGTAATTTTGCTGCATAACTTTAATCCAAATATCATGCGTTTACTTCTACTTTCATTGTTTATTCCCAGTCTGTTATCTGCTCAGGATCACTTGTTGATCTCTGAAGTTACCATGGCTCCATCTGCCGGTGAGTTTATTGAGATATACAACCCGACAGCTAATGTTATTGATTTGAGCAATTATTATCTATCTGATAACATGGGCTATGCTACGGTCCCTTCAGGAACTGTTGTTGTTCCATCTACCGATTTCCTTGTGAAATTCCCTGCTGGAGCTACAATACCCGCTTTTGGAGTTGTTGTTGTTGCAATGGATGGTCATCTATTTGATTCATTATATGCTCCTGTCACTGCGAATTTCCAGATCAAGCGAACTTCAATGACCGTTACTAATATGGATACTATCAAAGTTGATTCTAATCCTTCACTTACAAATGGTGGAGAAGCAATCATTCTTTCTTATTGGGATAACCAAAGCGATCTGATGAGTGATGTTGATATGGTTAATGTTGGTGTTCCAAGCGCGATCAATGAGATCACCGCAAAGACAGGACTCCTTGTTGATGGTCCGGATACTGACACTATTTCAACAGCTTATCTTATGGATCAAATGACTATGGGCAAAATGGCAACTTCACCAAACACAGGCTTTTCTGCAAAACGTATTCTTCTCGAAGTTGGAAATGAAGTTACAACTGGTGGTAACGGGATCACCGGGCATGACGAAACAACAGAAGCTATCCTTATCACTTGGGATGCAACTTTCACCGCTCCTGATCCGGGTGTTACAGGTTTACTTACCGGCATTGCGATTAATGCTACAAATACCAATAAGTTCAAAGCTTATCCTAATCCTGCAAAAAACGAATTCAAGATCGACTTCAAGGGTAATTTTGTAAATGGAAATACACAAGTTTCTTTGTATGCAATGAATGGAACCCTGGTAGATACTTTCGTTATGAATGGAGATGAAATGACAGTTTCTACATCTTCATACCAAAAAGGAATTTATTTCCTCAAATCCGGCGAGGGCAAAAATACTTTTGTGATCAAAATGGTTATTGAATAATCTTTTAGATTCATTATTAAAAACCTCTTATTCCTCAGGAATAAGAGGTTTTTTTATGCACAAGATCCATTTTTTAATGGATGATATGGATGAGTTAACCAATTTTCTAGAAGTGTTTACCAAAAATCAACCTTGATTTTTTGGACTTTTTGTAATCAGGTTGTAATTTCTTTCGATCATAATTTAAGTATTAACTTAAAAATCAGATCATGAAAAAGCTAATTACTATAGTATTGTCAATCATTACTAGTGTTGGGTTACAGGCTCAACCTCAACAGGGATCGATTAGGTTGAGCGGTAGTTTAAAATTTGATGCAAGCTCATCTGAATTTAAAAATGGTACGACTGTCGACGGCCCCAAGACCTCACATTATACAGTGAATCCATGTGGTAGTTATTTTATTAACGACAAGTTTGAAGTTGGATTAGGAATTGGGATATCCGGAGAAAAAGAAGAGGATGCAAACTCCTTTGGAACTTCAGAATATACATCATCGCTGTTTATGGTTATGCCATTCGCTCAATATAATGGCATGATCAACGAAAAATTGTTCTGCACAGGGCGAGGGATGGTAGATGTTGGCTTTGGTTCTTACGAAGACAAGTTTACTGATACCAGTGGTTCAACTACTCAAAAAGGTGATATCAGTTCATTCAGTGTTGGTCTAACGCCTGGGTTGGAATACTGGCCTTCAGAAAAGATCTCAATCAATTTCCAGTTAGGTGATCTAAGTTATACTTCAACAACTCAAAAAGCGGATGCCGGAGGGGAATTTACAGAAAATGACTTCAGATTCAAATACGGGGCTAAGAGAGTCGGAGTAGGGGCCTCATATCTTTTTGGTGGCAACGCAAAATAATTATCTTTAGTAAAGGTAAAATGGTAAGTCCTACTTTGGGCTTACCATTTTTTTTAACCTTCCCTTTAGAACTAGAGAGAATACCTCTGAATACTCAGACCCAAAATTAAGCTAAAAAAAAAGCGACCATTTCTGATCGCTTTCTCTGTTAATAGTAATCGGATTAAAAAACGATTGTAATACTTCCTTTTGTTTCTAATGGCATGGTAGGAGATGTGTCGAATTTTACACTTTCAGCAGCTTGTTTTGCTTTTGTGATCAAATATGAACTTGTCGTAGTTGATCCAACAGCGCCGCCTTCAGCTTTCACAACATTTCCATATTTGTCAACTGTAATGTCTACTACCACAACACCTTTTTCCTGGGTTAGATTAGATACGATTGGCTCTTTTATCAACTTTCTGCCGGGTACTTTATACGTTACTCCCTGGGTGTTCGAAAATTGCTGATCCGATGGTGTAATACCTCCTGTGGCCGGTTTTGTGCCTGTAGTTTTCGGACTTTCTTCAAAATAGATCACGCTTAATTCAGAAGTTTTAAAGGTCATTGCATTGCCTTTAAAATTAAAAACCAAAGTCCCGGAATTAATAGAAACGATCTCACCTTTCATGCTTTCACCACTTTTCAAAACGATGGTGTGCTGAGCGATTGCAGAGATGCTTAGAAATACAAAACTCAGGATCAGAATGCTTATTTTTTTCATGTGTAAATTTTTGATTGTATCAAATTCATTCAAAAATCAGGCCGATTATAAACCTAGTACTTGCTTTCCCTGCTTCAAAACAATATCAACCGGTATACTTTTCTCCTTCAATTTATCCAAATCAGATTGAAGATCCGGAAAGATCTTTCCTTTTTCATCCATCCATTTCATCAAGCCATCATAATCCCCATCTCCCTGTACTTGCAGGATCCGTGCACTTAATGCATTTGTAGCCAATTTCATTTTTGCATAATCAACCCGGTATCTTCCGGTTGCTGCATCCCTTGTAAATGCGCCCGCATCTTTAAAGAAATTAAAACGTAACATATTCGCTTTTCCGTGTGCACTTGCAGCACCAAATCGGATACTTCTGAAAATACCAGCCATAAAGGTCACATAATCATCCTCCATACTTCCTTCTGTAACGACTCCTTGTTCTCTTAGTTGTGTTATCATAAATAAACCAAGAATATCTGCCTTACCTTCTTCAAGTGCTCCGTAGAGCTCTTTCAAAGCTTCTCTTGCCGTTCCTTTTCCATTGATCGTATTCTTTATTCCCAGGCCATGAGCAACTTCATGGAACATAGTTTCCGCAAAAAATGCTTCAAAAGTGATATGCTGCTGTTGCTCTTCGGCTATTAATTCTTTCGAGATCGGTACCAGAATATTATCAAACTTTGCTCGCATCACATTCTTCAGTTGAAGACGGCGTGTTCCTTTTGCAAGCTGTACTTCTTCGTCATTGGGAAGATTTATAGCGATCGTTTTGCTGCCTGCATTGCAATCACCTGCATAGTAAACAACGTCATAAGCATTAAGATCTGAATCAGTTCCCGGTTGCTCTTTTTTGTATTTTGCATCTACAGGAAGATTTTTCTGCAGCCCGGGCAGCATTGCAGCATATTTACTCAATTTTTCGCTCCAGGATTTATCTTTGATCAAAACATACGCTTCATGGGCAGTCTTATATCCGTATAATTTGTCTTCATAATTTTCTATCGGGCCAATGACAAAATCGATTCCGTTTGATTTCATATCCAACCATGCCATATCACTTGCTCTGTAATCATCATTCAACAAGGCTTTAGCTCTTAGTGTCAAATAATTTTTCAAACCTGCATCATCTGCAAGCGCCGCCGCTTGCAACAATAAACTACTCGCTTTTTCTACCTGGGTTTTATATGCTTCGTGGAAAGGAACAGTTTTTAAAGTTCCATCCGTATTTCTTTTCAATAAAGTATATCCTGAAGTTTTATCCGGATTTACATAGACCTCAAATTCCTCCTTGCTCATGTCCAAGGGATAATACTGAGCACCCAAAGGCTTTTCACCAAAGCTATCGATGAAAGGAATGTTTCCATTCAACCTGTCCCAGGGACCGTAATTGATAATAGCAAATTCTCTTGCCATTGGATCCGAAATAGAGTTAAGCAAACTATCTTTATTACCGTAGGCCTGCATCCAAAAAATATCATCCATCTCTTTGGCAGCATCAATCAAAATACCGATCATTTTTTTTTCATTCTCGGATAAGCTACTCAGATCTGCACTCAAGGTCACACTCACATATTTACCCAATAAGGGAGCATATTTTGCGGAATCAGCTTTAACTTCTACAGATACTTGTTCAGTTTCTTTTTGATGACAAGCTGTAATTACCAATACCAAAGTGGTGAATAACAGATATTTAATTGAAGTGTTCATTTTGTTTCGGGGATTTAATGTGCTAAGATACCAATAATTAGATTTTGAATTAATTATTCAACTCCATCTGAGAAGGTAAATGAATGTAATGCATATAATGATCTCTAATGATTATCTTTGGATCTTATGAAATTGCTTTTTTCTTATCTAAAGAACTACTGGAAACTTGTAGTTCTTGCACTTTTCCTGGCAACTATCAATCAAGTATTTTCTTTACTTGATCCTTATATTTTCAGCCTTATCATCGACAGATATGCTACCAAATTTGATCAATATACTACTGCCGAATTTATAAGAGGTGTAGCTATGCTGTTGGGTATGGCAGTGGGAGTAGCTTTTATCAGCAGATTGGCAAAGAATTTTCAGGATTATTTTGTCAATGTGATCACACAAAAACTGGGAGCGCAAATTTATTCTGACGGTATCATGCATAGTCTGGAATTGCCTTACCAGGTTTTTGAAGATCAGCGCAGTGGTGAGACCTTGGGAATCTTGCAAAAAGTAAGAGCCGATGTAGAACGTTTGATGAGTGCCTTTATCAATACCTTATTTACCTCTTTGGTAGGGATCATTTTTGTTGTCGTTTATTCGATAAATATTCATTGGGCTATTGCTCCTGCATTCTTGCTCACTATACCTTTACTTGGATTTATAAGCTCTGTTTTAAGTAAGCGTATCAAGACAGTGCAAAAAGTTATTGTTGCTGAAACCACTGCTCTGGCAGGCGCAACAACCGAGAGTCTCAGAAACATTGAATTGGTAAAAAGTTTGGGCCTGGCGGATCAGGAAATAGACAGACTGAATACAACAACCATTAAAATTCTGGGACTGGAATTAAAAAAAGTCAGATATATACGTAGTCTGAGTTTTATTCAAGGCACATCTGTGAACTTATTGAGATCAGGCATCATGTTTTTGATGTTGTATTTGATATTCAAACAAGAAGTAACTGTAGGGCAATTTTTCTCATTGATGTTGTATTCGTTTTTCATTTTTGGACCCCTCCAGGAATTAGGAAATATCATCAACGTATATCGTGAAGCTGAAGTAAGTTTGGAAAAATATCAGGATTTGTTGAATATGGAAAAAGAGCCAAGACCGGTAAACCCGGGTAAGCTTGGTAAGATCTCGAAATTAGTTTTTGATAATATTAGTTTCCAGCATAGATCAAGTAGGAGAAAGGCTGTAGAGAATATTTCTTTCAGATTGAACAGAGGTGAGAGTATTGCATTTGTGGGTCCAAGTGGCTCAGGTAAGACTACCCTGGTGAAGATGCTGGTCGGACTGTATCCTCCTCAGGTAGGTGCGATCTGGTATAATGATCTTGACAGTAAATCTGTAGATCTTGATGAATTGAGAAATCAAATCGGATTTGTATCTCAGGACACCCAGTTGTTCAGTGGTTCCATACGTGAGAATTTACACTTCGTTGCACCGGGTGCTTCAGATGAAGAATGTATTGAAGTATTAAAGAAAGCTGCCTGCGGAAATCTTTTGCAAAGAGCAGAAAAAGGTTTGGATACATTGATAGGAGAAGGCGGAGTGAAAGTTTCGGGAGGAGAAAAACAACGGCTTTCTATCGCACGAGCATTATTAAGAAAACCAAATCTCCTGGTATTCGATGAAGCAACTTCTGCATTGGATTCCTTGACCGAAATGGAGATCTCGGAAACGATACGGGATATTTCGATGAACCGCGAACACATGACCATCATGATCGCTCACAGATTATCCACGATCATGCATGCGGATACGATCCATGTGCTTGAAAGAGGAAAGATCATTGAGAGAGGAACACATACAGAATTGGTAAATTTGAAAGGACTTTACTATGCAATGTGGAGACAGCAGATCGGTGAGCGGGAAAAGGAATCGGTAGAGTCAAATCCTTCACTTTCATAAATCTAATTTATGCAAATGAATTTTGAATCATTGGTATCCGGTTTGAAAGCAAGAATGATGCAACCCTTGCCGGGGATAGAGGTTCAATACAGAATGGCTCCTCTGGGACGTAGATCGATCTCAGATAATTTTGATGTTTCGAAAGCAAGAGAGAGTGCAGTTTTGATCTTGTTGTATCCTGAAAATTCAAGGATCTATTTGCCTTTGACGCAAAGAAATGAATACGACGGAGTGCATAGTGCACAGATCTCATTCCCTGGAGGAAAAACAGAAAAATCAGACCGGGATTCGGAACATACTGCACTCAGGGAAAGCGAGGAGGAGCTAGGTATAGATCCCGATAAGGTAGAGGTGATCGGTAAACTTTCTGAATTGTTCATTCCGGTAAGCAACTTCAGAGTGTTACCTATATTGGGAATCAACGAGCAGAAACCGGAATTCAAACCTGATCCAAAAGAAGTAAAAAAAATATTGGAAGTAGATATTGAATTCCTGCTGGATCAGAAACTCAGAAAAAGCACGTATATGAATTTCAAATCAGGAATGGGTACTGACGTTCCTTATTTTGATCTGCAAGGGCATATTGTATGGGGTGCTACAGCGATGATTCTAAGCGAGTTATCACAAGTTCTTTCCGAAATTCAGGATTCTTGAACTTTTCACTCTGCTCGATAGCATCCATTACTTTTTCCAACATCTCATCTATGCTTTCTTCACCGGTATATTCAAGTGGCTCTTTGATCCGAATACTGAGACGTGTGCCTCTTTTTTTTAATTTCAAACCGGTCTTGTCAAAAGCACGTCTGAATCTATCAATGACTATGGGAACAACTATTGGTTTTTCTTTGAGAATAATGTGAGCTGTTCCTTTTCTTCCCGGGGCATAAGCGGTCGTGGTACCTTGAGGAAAATTGATCACCCAGCCGGAACTCAGTCCTTTCAGAATATCCTCAGTCCCTTTTCTGTCGAGCCCTCTGTCTACGTCCTCACCGGCAACTCTCCATGTTCTTTTTATCAGAATAGCTCCGCCTCTGGCAAAAAGCTTTGGCAAGATCCCTTTTTTCATGGTCTCGAAGGCAGCCACAAAATAGGTATTCAATTTGGGGCTGATAAGATAAAATGGAAAACGACTGTGATCTTTATAACCCCATTTATGACCCGAGAAAACATGAATGATCCCCATAACATCAGCAAAATAGGTCTGATGATTAGAAACAAACAAAACATTTTGTTGTGGTAACTTATCCAGGTTCTCCATACCTGTTACATGCAAACGGTTGATATGGTGAAGACGTGGAAAGGTAAAGGCACCCACTACCGACAATAGTATTCCTTTTAGAAAGTAAGAGTTTCCGAATGGGTCAGTTTTTAACCAGCTTGGCATGCTGCAAAGGTAATAGTTGATCTGAATAATTAGCAAGTCAAATTTTATCCCTATCAATTACTACTTTTGTACATATTAGAAAATCACAATTTAAAGATTCACGAATGCGCAATTTAAGTTTCCTGATATGTTTATTGATCAGCTCGGTTTTGCTGGCGGGAAATTTCAAGAAAGGATATGAAGCTTTGGAGGTCTTCGATTATTTTAAAGCTAAAAACGAATTCACAGCAGCTTTTAAGAAGCATAAATACGCTTCCGGTTACGGATTGGCTTCGATTTATTTGAATGAGAAAAATCCGTTTCATAACCTGGATTCTGCTATTGTTTATGCAAGAATTGCTGAAGAAAATATTTCACTCACAAAAAAAGCTGACTGGAAAAAATTAAGCATATTTAATATTGATAGTACTTCGATCTTAGCATTGAAGGAAAAAATATTTAACGCATCTTTTCTTTTTGCTAAACAAATGAATACGGTAGATGCGTATGAGCATTTTATACAATTCTATGTAGAATCAAATCAAAAAGATGAGGCTGTAATATTGCAAAGCAAGCTCGCTTTTGAGGCTGCAGGTAAGGAACACACGTATGCAGCTTATCTCAATTTCATGAAACGATTCCCGGAATCAAGGGAATATTCCAAAGCAAAGGAATTGTATGAAGAGACCTTATTTATTTCATTAACCAGAGATAATAGCATTACATCGTACGAACAATTCATACAAAGATATCCGGAGAGTCCTTTTGTTGCAGATGCTTCTGATTCTTTATATTCCCTTTTTACCAAAGATGGAAACGCTAAAACATTTGAGAATTTTATCCGAAAATATCCAGAAAACCCAAATGTGACTGATGCATGGAAAATTCTGTATTCCTTATCTACCAAAAATTTTGATCCTGTATCTATCCGAGTATTTACAGATCGATTTCCAGATTATCCTTTTAGGAAATCAGCTGATCGTGACATAGAACTTTCTCAAACCTTGTTTCTTCCGGTTCGTGAAAATGATCTTTGGGGCTTTGTAGATACCTTAGGGAAGCAAATGATCCCATATCAATATCAACGAGCTGAAATTTTTTCAGAGGGGTTGGCAGAAGTTGTATTGAATAATAAATCGGGATTCATTACCAAAAGTGGCTCCCAAGCAATTCCATTTTTTTATGATGAAGTGGAAAAATTTAATGATGGAAAAAGTATCGTAAGAATAGGAGATAAGGCCGGGGTGATAAATCGGGGCGGACAATGGGTTGTAGATCCTGTTTATGATGATGTTTCCGGTTTTTCTGAAGGTATGGCAACTGTATCCATCAATGAAAAGTTTGGTTACGTTGATGATAATGGAAAGCTGATCATTCCATGTATTTATGAAATAGCCGGTGATTTCAAAAATGGATTGGCAGAAGTTTCAATTGATGATAAATTTATAATCATTCGAAAAGATCAAACACCTTTGATGAACATTGAATTGGAATGGGCAGAATCATTTATTTCCGGGTTGGCAAGGATAAAATCGAATAATCTATTTGGTGTTATCGATACATTAGGGAATATTGTAATTCCAATCATGTATGATAGAATTGGGGAACTACAAGAAGGATATTTTCAAATCTCTAAGAATGGAAAATTTGGTATTGCTGATAACAAAGGGAAGATCACTGTTCCGGTTGAGATTGAATATAATGAACTTTCAAACTTATGGACAGGTGTTCATAATAGCGCTATCAGATTTGAGAAAAAAAGTAAACGCGGCTTACTGGATTTAAATGGCAAAGTACTTATACCTGCTGAGTTTGATGAGATCACTCTTCCTGAACAAGGACTGATAGCTGCAAAGAAAGCCGGCAAATGGGGCTATATCGATATAAAGAAAAAGATCCAGATCCCATTCAGCTTTGAATATGCCTGGAGCTTCAGCGATAGTCTTGCAGCAGTTAAAAAATCCGGTAGGATAGGTTTTGTTGATATGAAAGGAAAACTGGTCATCCCGGCAATTTTTGATAAAGCACAAAGTTTTCAATATGGATTTTCTCAGGTAGAAATGGATGGATTTTCCGGATTGATCGATCACGCATATCACTATCTGGTAAATTGTGAAATGGATGAGATCCAAAAACTGGAAGGAAGTTATTTCCGTTTGATCCGAAATAATAAAATGGCATATTATGATCTAAACAGAAAGATCATGATATGGAAAGAGAAAGATTTTTAATTTAGATCAAACTAACATATTCCATCCATGACGATCTTCTATTCTGCCACGACGAATACCATTTAATTCTTTCATCAGTTCAAGTGCTATAGAGTTTTCATCAATCGGAGGCAGGAGCATATCTTCGCCTTCATAACCGATTGCTTTGATAGGTGCAACTGTGGCAGCAGTTCCCATTCCAAATGCTTCCTTTAGTTTACCTGCCTTGTGCGCATCAACAATCTCTTTCACGCTAACTCTTCTTTCTTCTACTTTGTATCCTTTGTCTTTTGCCAGTTGTATTAAGCTTGCACGTGTATTACCAACAAGAATAGTATGCGTTTCTGTAGAAGGTGTAACAAAAACATTGTCGATAAGAAACATCACATTCATCATTCCGCTTTCTTCAATATAAGAATGTGTTTTTGCATCCGTCCAGATCAATTGCTGATATCCTTTAGCATGAGCAAGTCGGGTAGGGTACATGGAATTGGCATAATTTCCTGCCGCTTTTGTAAAGCCTACTCCACCTTCTGTAGCTCGTACATAATGAGTTTCGATCAATACTTTTACCGGCTCGCTAAAATAGAGACCAACAGGTGAGGTCATGATAATGAATCTGTAATTATCACTCACACGTACACCAACACAAGCATCGTTTGCAAACAAAACCGGACGGATATACATGGAATATTTATCACCTTGCATCACCCAATCTCTATCCAAATCAATGAGCTTTTTCATGCCATCTATAAAGATCCATTCAGGAATTTCAGGCATACAAAAACGCTGTGCAGATAAATTCATTCGGATAAGATTCTGATGAGGTCTGAAGAGGTTGATATCACCTGCATCTGTTCTATGCGCCTTCAATCCTTCAAAGATAGCCTGACCATAATGAACAGCCGACATAGCCGGGCTCATTTTTAGATCTCCAAAAGGAAGTATTTCAACTGAACTCCATTCGCCATTTGTATAATCTGCAACCAACATATGGTCTGAAAAAACTTTTCCGAAATCAAGCTTCTCCGGATCCATTCCATTGAACTTCGAAACCTCTGCTTTTGTGATCTTAATATCCTCCACTGAATTCATTGAAATAATTTTAATCCGGGTAAAGATAATAAATAATGATGCAAGATGCCCTTAAGCTGAATCCGGGTAAATCAGTATAATGTCTTAATAATGAATAGCTAAGAAAATGCCTTGAAATATTGGCATGAGTATTGGCTGGCGATTTAGAAATTAATCAGGAGGAATTATTATGAAAAAACACCTACTCTTTTTAGTATTTATCCTTCAAGGCTTGATACTACAAGCGAACCACAGAGGAGTGGAACTTTCGCTCAGCATTTTTGACAACAGTCGTTTCACACTCGTGTTTGATGGCATGTATCTGGGTAATGCTTGCAACACACAGATCATTGAGAACACTGAACCGGGTACTCATTATTTGCAGGTGATGCGGATCTCACAAAACCACCACGGTTACGGTAACATGAGTGAGATGATCTTCAGAGGGTATATTGAAATACCAAATGCAGCCAAAGTATTTGCATTTATCGACAGACAAGGAAGATTTAGGATCCGTGAAGTTTATCCTGCATTTGCCCCACAGCCACAAGTTAACGTTCATCCTAACTTTCCAGGTCACAATAGCTACGGCTACCCAAATCAGCCTGGTCAGTTTCAACCTATACAAGTGTTTTACGGTCCACAGGCTATGAACCCTGCAGAATTTGAATCTTTGGTGAAGGTGATTGAAAACAGATCTTTCGACAGTTCAAAATTGACAATAGCAAAACAAGCATTGAGTTCTAATAAATTTAGTTCTGCCCAGGTTTTGCGTCTCGTTGAACTACTCACGTTCGAAAGTTATAAATTGGATCTTGCCAAGTTTGCTTACAATGCGACCATCGATAAAAATAATTACCATATAGTTTATAATGGTTTCACATTTAACAGCAGCATAAACGAACTTGCAGCATTCATCTCACATCAGCCAAGTTATTTTGGAGGTTGATCTCAGCTACTGAAAGCCCTCGATAAGGGGGCTTTTTTTTTATGCCTTGCATATGCTGTTTATTGAAATTTGAAATGTTTTACTTTTTTTGTATTTTTAAATATAACTAAATCAAATTTTTATGAGATCGTATACTAATCTTGCTTTTAAAAGTAGTTTAATGATTTTTATTCTACTGGTTTTCTATTTTCTTTTGATGCGTATTATCGGTTTACATACTATGATTGAACTTCGATATCTCAATTTTTTCATTTTACTGGGTGGTATTGCTTATTCCCTGAGAAATTTTTTAAAGACGCTTGGAGGAAAGGCAAGCTATCTGGAAAGTCTGGGTTTTGGATTCATGGTATCAACTATAAGTAGCTTGTTATTTTCTATATTCATGTTCATTTATCTATTGCATATTGAACCCTCCTTTATGGATTTCCTAATTCAAAATGCACCGTTCGGATCTTATTTAACTTCTGTATCTGCTCCATTAATAATTTTTATTGAAGGTGCTGCTTCCGGGGCGATCCTTACTTTTGTGTTGATGCAATATTACAAGCGTTCTCATATTTCCGGAAGTTGAATATGAGTTTCGCCTACTAAGTGTTATTCTCAGCTAAGAAAGCTACCGATTAAATGATATGGATTCAGTCTTTTTTTTACCACTGAGTCACAGAGTTTTTTTAATCACAGAGGTCACTGAGTTTTGTTTCCTTATGGATTGATACTCAATTCTAGTGTCACTTATTTCATAGTGTATTTCTCGTAAAAGAGAGAATGAGAACACCTTCAAATTAGTATTGACGGCTAAAAAATTACTCTTTATTCTCTTCTTTAAAAGTCTCATATAAAACTATAAATCGATGTTTCCTATTTCCGGTGCAGGTTACAGGGCTCTTTGTGCCTCTGTGGTAAAAAAAGGATGGATGTAAAAAACTGAAATTTATTCCGGACTTAATATTTATTTATCCGAATTATCAATCAATAATTTGATTAAATTTAATCATGAGTTTTCCTTTCAATGTCAGAGTGTATGGTTTGCTGTGTAATAGCTTTGATGAAGTTCTTGTGACAGATGAATTGATCTCAGGTTATAGACTGACCAAGTTTCCGGGTGGTGGTTTAGAATTTGGTGAAGGAACTTTGGAATGTATAAAAAGAGAATGTAAAGAGGAACTGGATCTCGATGTAAATGTGATCTCACATTTTTATACAACTGATTTTTTTGTCGAATCGATTTTTAATAAAGAACAACAGGTGATTAGTATCTATTATTTGTTGGAAGCAATGCCGGGCAGCACATTGACCACCTCAACATACGCCGACTTTGAAGGTTTTATAGAAGGTGAGATCCGGTCGATACGCTGGTTACAGATCGATTTTGAATTGATCAATGAAGTAAGTTTACCTATAGACAAAAAAGTGTGTGAGTTATTGCTCAGATATTATTCGGCTTGAATAGTTGCACGATTAAAACCATCATCTATCAATTTATCTACCAATTTTTCTGCAGTCTCTTTATCCGGAATATTGGAAAAATAAATTCTATATCTTTCTTTTCCCGGTTTTCCAACACGCTGAATAAGCAGATCCGAAAAGCCTGTTCTGAGGAAAAGATCCATAGTCATATACAGACAATGCTGTAATGAAAGACCATCCCAAGCGAGGATTGAGAAATTATTTTTCTTGCCCGGGTTTCCCATTGCATCTACCAATTCCCCGCTGTTATAGCCTTGTTCGGCTTGGGGAGTGATGCAAATTTCTTCCAGGCTATCCAATCTTACCTGAGCTGTTCCGCTACGCATCATGCCTACACATTTTGCGGCCGAACGATTCAGATCTATAATCCTTGTTTTGTTATAAGGACCGCGATCATTGATTCTAACCACAGTACTTTTTCCATTTTTCACATTCGTTATTCTCAACAAAGTACCGAAAGGAAGTGTTCGATGAGCTGCTGTGAAATCGTATTCACCTAGTATTTCACCATTCGCAGTCCTGCGTCCTATAAGCATTTGCGCATAGTAGGAAGCTTCACCGCGATCAATTTCCTTGAAAGGAAAGATTTGGGCATGCAGGGAATTCAGAAAAAAAACAAAAATGAAAGCAAAACTAAATATTATTTTTTTCTGCATACTTTTCAATTAAGCAAGCCGATGTGAAATCACACCATTTACTTTTTCAAATAAACTGTTGGGAGAAAAAGTTCTCCAATTTATGTCATTTAATTCTCCGCCAAATACGATATAATAATCCAGATTCGCATTAATAAAATCTTGAAGGACATGCTCCCTGAAGTTGACTGCTGCTATCCATCCATCTTCAACCTCATCAAACCATTCCTGGTAATAACAGTCATCCGAAGTATGAAAATTTAAAATGTTTTCACCAATCAAAATAAATTTATCGATCCCATTTCCCATCATATCTTCCAGGATATCTCTTTTCAGGATCATGATATCGTTATTGATCGCATCATTCCATTCGCCAATAAATTCAATAATCGCGTATCCAATTTCATAATCCACATACAGCGTTTTCATGTACATCGTACTCGATCCAAAATCATCCCACTGGGGGTGGATGTAGAAGTTGTATATGGTCATTGAATACTCAAACTCGTTGTACTCTGTGCCGTAGAATGGAGATAATTCATCGTCGGCTGAAATGTAGAACTCTCGCCAGTTATAAAAGGGTTCCAGATCCTGCATGCTTTACTTTTTTATCGAATCTACGGCAGCCCTTACGCTACCAAATTCTTTTAATAATTTTTTAGCCTTTTCCTGATCCACACCAGCTTCCGTCATGATCATGCGCTCGCCTCTGCTTACCAATTTGTTATTGCTCAATTGCATATCTACCATCTTGTTGCCGCGAACTTTTCCAAGACGGATCATGATCGCTGTAGAGATCATATTCAGCACCAATTTCTGAGCTGTACCCGATTTCATCCTTGTGCTACCGGTTACGAATTCGGGACCCACTTCTACCACCACAGGATGATCTGCAAGTAAGGCCAGGGGCGAATCCGGGTTGCAGGTGATGCCACCGGTTGCTATGCCATTTTTCTTACATTCTGCAAGCGCACCAAGTACATAAGGCGTAGTGCCCGATGCGGCTATACCAATCACAAAATCATTTTGATTGATGCTGTAAGCAAGCAGATCCTTCCAGCCTTGTTCTGTATCATCCTCTGCAAATTCAACCGCTCTGCGTATGGCTTTATCACCACCGGCGATCAGGCCAATAACTACACCAGGAGAGATGCCAAAAGTAGGTGGACATTCGCTCGCATCTACTATGCCCAAACGACCGCTAGTACCGGCTCCCATATAAAACAAACGTCCGCCTTTTTTCATGCGGGGTTCGAGGGCATGTAATAATTTTTCTATATCCGGTATGGCCAGATCAATAGCCAGAGGTACGGTCTTATCCTCCTTGTTGATATTCTCAAGCAAGGTACGCGTGCTCATCTTTTCCAGATCTGTATATCTGGAATCCTTCTCTGTTATGCGATCTTCTTTCATGGTTTAGCGGAAAAGGGGAGGGTAGGCAACAGGATCCACCTCAGTCATCATTGCATAAGCTGTTTCGAAAACGTCATCTATGCTTGGCTTGGAGAAATAATCCCCATCCGTGCCGTAAGCTGGACGGTGTTCCTTGGCTGAAAGCGTTACCGGAGCTGAATCAAGATGCTGATAGCCCTTTTGTTTTTCAAGCACCTCTTGCAGGATATAAGCAGCTGCTCCACCCGGCACATCTTCATCCAGGATCATCAGTCTGTTGGTCTTCTTCAAAGAAGCAGAGATGCGATGATCCAGATCAAATGGAAGCAGAGATTGTACATCGATGAGCTCCACGGAAATACCGCTTTCTCTCAAAGCTAATATAGCATCCTGAGCGATCTTCACACAAGAACCATAGGTTACCAAGGTAATGTCAGTGCCTTCGCTCAGCACATCGCAATAACCCGGTTTCAAGGCGAATTCTCCCAGATTGGCAGGCAATCTTTCCTTGCTTCTATAGCCATTCAAAGGCTCTATGATAATAGCAGGTTCATCCGTCTGTAGCATCGCATTGTAATACGCAGCAGCACGGGTCATATCTCTGGGCACAAGAACATGGATCCCTCTTACGGTTCCCAGGATCATGGACATGGGCGAACCCGAATGCCAGATGCCTTCAAGTCTATGTCCGCGGGTACGTATGATGACAGGTGCTTTTTGTCCGCCCTTGGTGCGGTATTGCAA
>JBBKWX010000047.1:0-4106 GCA_037969175.1 Bacteroidia bacterium
AATAGTTTTAGTATCACATTTAGTATTCCTGCTGTTTTGAGTTATGCCTGGTCGGCGATACCTGTAGACGCATCACTTAGTGGACAGGAAGCTTTACCGAATCCGGTAGTTTCACCAAATGCAAATACAAATTATACAGTTGTCGTTACTGATGTTGGAAATGCGTGCTCTTCTGAGGGAATTATTGCTATAAATGTGGGCGCTGCTCCGGTAGCTACTATTACTCCTGCTGGCCCTGTGGATATTTGTGATGGCCAGAGTGTAGTACTTACTGCTGCTGCCGGTGTCGGTTACTTCTATGATTGGAGTAATTCCGCTACAACACAAAGCATCTCAGTTGATGCTGCAGGATCCTATTTTGTAACTGTAAGTTCAGTAGGATGTAGCCCTGTTAACAGTGCTCCGGTAATAGTTAATGTCAACAATAACCCAACTGTAATAACTATCAACAGTACAGTCAACAATAACCCATGTCCGGGTGCAAGCTATAGCTTGTCAGCTGTCGGTCCTGCAGGAACTTATTCCTGGTCCGGTCCAAATGGATTCACTGCAACAGGACAGAATGTTATTGCAGCTGCTTCTGGAACGTATGCTGTGGTTTTCAATGACGGAGTAGATCCATGCCCTACAGTACCAGCAACCATAAATATCACTACAAATGCATGTCAGACCTGTGCTACACCAACAGGTTTAGCTCATAGCAATGTTGGAGCTGTTTCAGCAGATATCAGCTGGAGCCCAGCTTTTGTTGGAGATGACTTCCTGGTGCGTTATTGGGATATTAATACTCCGGGTGCATTCCAATACTTAAGTGTATCGGGTACTCCCGCTGTAAGTTCTATGACGTTGAATTACCTGAATCAAAACACTACCTATGTATGGCAAGTGAAAACATTATGTAACTCACCTCAGCCTTACAGTAAGTATTCTCAACCGGATACATTCACGACCATCTTTGGTAATGCACCGTGTACCTATCGTCCTTCAGGATTGTTCTCTTTTGGATATACACCTACCACAGCAGAGCTGTATTGGGATCCTGTGAATGCGGATGCCTTCCTGATTCGATATGAAGTAGCCGGAACAGGTATTTACCAATGGCAAAGTGCACCCGGAGCTCCAGGAAACGTTTCCTTTGGTTCATTGACCGGTTTGTATCCAAATACGACTTACAACTGGTGGGTACTTGGAATTTGTAATGGAGTAAAGAGTCGTTATAGTGCAATGGAAACGTTCACTACCGATCCGGGAACCATCCCATGTGTGAAGCCGTTTGATACCCGAGCAATCAATATAGGTACTACAACAGCTACGGTTGAGTGGAACACGATCGTATCCGCGGATCAGTTCAGGGTACGTTATGTAGTAAACGGACCTGCACCATGGAACTGGGCATACAAAACAGTTTCAGGTGTGCCTCATACAAACGTGATCCCATTAAGTGGACTGTTACCAAATACACCCTTTCGTTTCCAGGTACAAACGATCTGTGCCGGTATCAAGAGTGACTACAGTACGGTAGAGACTTTCTTAACACTTCCTACACCTTCAGGACAGTCTAGAAGCTTGACAGAAGATGTACGAGGTAGTTTAAGCCTGAATGCATATCCAAATCCTGCGAAGGATAAGGTGACGATCAGCTTCGGTGCAGAGAATGAAGGCGGTAAATATGTTGCAAGGTTATTAGACCTGAGCGGCAGAATGCTGATGGAAAGAAACGGCACTGCAAGCAAAGGTCAATACCAGGAAGAGTTAAATCTGAATGGTCTGGCAGCAGGTATGTATCTGCTTGAAGTGAGAATGGGGGAGAAGCAGGGTTTCCTAAGACTTACAGTAGAATAGTTGAGGTAATAATATCTCAATAAAATAAAAAGGGTTGTCAGGAATGACAACCCTTTTTATTTATAAAATGTTTTTAATTACTCATCATTGTTGTCCGAAATACATTTTAGCTTTTTTTATAAGACCTTCTTTAACCACAGGGGACAGCGTTATACTTATTTATTGATTGAGGCTCTTTTTATGTGATTTCACCTCGTGGAGAATCACTGGTGGACAGAGAAAAAGAGATCGAATACCAAATAAAACGCATTGAAAAATAATTCTCTTTAATCTCCTTTGACCATGTTTCAAATAATGCATGTGGATGAAGGTTCCAGCTACTGTTATATATTGCAGCCATCTCAGAATCTCTGTGGTAAAAAATAGCACTGATTCTACTTGTATACAGTTACTTAAGATGTAATTCGAAAATATTAGAAAGCTCGATTCCGGACAACATTGATTCAAAATTGAGAATACGATTCGTTTATTTTTTCTCTATTTCAAGGATCAATTTATCCAGGATCATCCCTGATAATCTATCATATCCATAATGGTAATCTTCCAATACTTTTACTGCTTTAGAATTTAATACTGTTTCGGAAATACTGGATTCAATGATCGATAAGAATAAGTTAAAAAATCTTGCTTTTTTGTAAGACTTGACAGAGATGCCTCTTAACTTAATAAATTTCAAACCTTTCTTTGCTAATTCTATTGCAAGTTTTTATCTCCTTTAAATCCGAAATAAACCTCTCCAATATTCAGATCCAGTTTTTTTTGGGTCAAATCCTTCTCCACATCATCCAGATCCCGCATCACCAAAATTTGATCTCCTTCCAGAGGCCTTTACCCTTTAAAGATATCCTGAAAATATATTCAAATTCTGACGAATTTAAAACTTTGTAAGTGCATGAATAAGAGTCATGTATGCTAATGTTGTATAGGTGAATTAGTAAGAATATACATTAAATAAGATTTTGTAAAGACATTTTATTTGTTAATTTAGCAAGTATTCAAGATTAATATACTGTAATGTTATGAATATTAACATTATTCAAATGTTACAATTGTTCTTTCCAAATTTAATTCTAATTACTGTCTTACTTTCCTTTTATCAGGAGTTTCCGGTTAAGTGTCATTATTTCACAGTCCTGCGAGCTAAAACTAAGGTAGTAATTAAAACAATCAATAATTAACTCATTTAAGTTCCCAAATTCTTACTCAAAAACCCTTACTTATGAACCATAAATACGATTATTTGTTAGATGGTGTAAAGAATTTCGGCTCCTGGCTGAAATTCTTATGCTTAACCCTGATTTTGACATCGGCATTACCGGAAATTTCGGTAGCTCAAACAATAACTATCGGAACCGGTACATCCAGTTCATATACGTATGGACCAATTTATCGATCCAGTTCAAGTAGCTCATTTGATTATTGCAAATACGCCTATCTTTTTACTGCCTCCGAACTCGCTACAGCAGGACTCCCTGCAGGTGCTGTTATTTCCAGCATCGAGTGGAACAGAACAAGTACTGATGTAATCACAGGCACTGGAGATGCATTCCTCGATATTTATATGAATAACTCTTCTGCCACATCCCTTTCAAGTGGTGTAGATTTTTCAACATTTATCTCGGGAGCTACAACAGTTATGAACGGAGTATATAATACTTCTAATAATTTTCCGGCTGCAACGGGTTGGATGGTGTTACCCTTTACAACAAATTTTGTTTACACAGGTGGGGCAATTGAAATCGCTGCTGACTGGGATATAAGTGCAATTTCCGGATCACCTACATCAGGTGCCTTTAACTGGGAATATACTTCCGGAAATCCGGGTACTTACACCATTTATTCGAATGGTTCAACTGCAAGTACCACATTAAGTTCATCGTCCACAAACAGACCGAACATCCGAATAAACTATTTTATTCCTATCGGTGATGATGCAGGAATTTCTTCAGTTGATGCACCCGTTGCACCGGCTGTACCCGGTCTTAACATTGTGAATGCAACTATTCAAAGTCTTGGTGGAAACACACTTACTTCAGCTGATATCGATTGGGAAGTAAATGGTGTTCCGGGAACAACATACAACTGGGCAGGATCTTTAACTGCAGGACAAACTGATGGTCCGTTAAGCCTTGGTTCTGCAACTTTTGCAGATGGTAATAATGTTGTAAAAGTTTGGACTGTCAATCCAAATGGTGGTACAGATACAAACAATGGCAATGATACACTTGAAGTAAACATTCTCGCATGTAATCCTCTCGCCGGTA
>JBBKWX010000048.1:0-8254 GCA_037969175.1 Bacteroidia bacterium
ATAGCGTGCTGATCGTGCTGCAAGGCTTGGATGCCAGTGGGAAAGACGGCCTGATCAAAAAGGTTTTTAGTTTCGTAAACCCTCAGGGAGTTAAAGTTAAATCGTTCAAGAAACCAACTACTGAAGAACTTGCACATGACTTCCTCTGGAGGATCCATCCAAATACTCCTGAAAAAGGAATGATACAAATATTCAATCGTTCACATTATGAAGACGTGTTGGTTACCCGTGTCCTGGGATATACAAGTGATAAATTGGCTGAGGAACGATTCCGTATTATTAATGCTTTCGAGAAAAATCTGGAATTATCAGGCACAGTCGTACTCAAATTTTATTTACACATTTCTAAAGAAGAACAAGCGGAGAGATTTAAAGAGAGACTTGAAAATCCAAAAAAGAATTGGAAATATAATGCGGCTGATCTGGAGACCTCTAAAGATTGGGATAGATATATGACCTACTATCAGCAGATCTTTGCGAATTGCAGTAAAGAAATTCCCTGGCAGATAATTCCTTCAGATCAGAATTGGTATAAAGAATATTTAATTGCAGAAAAACTTAGGGATGCACTTGTAGGATTGAATTTAAAATATCCAGTTCATAAACCTGAAAACTAAATTCATTGTGGTGAATGACAAGCAGCAGTTGATTGAATTGTGGAAAGATCCGGACTTAAATAAGGAATTCCCAGATTCATTCCTCTTACAATAAACCATGCTCCCATTATTAGTAAGAAATAAGGAATGACTCTTTTAAATTTCAATAGCGTGTGTTGAGAAGATCTTGCTCCCGTGATACTGATCCCTGCCATCATAGGGAAAGTGGCAGCACCAAAAGATGCCATAAAGATTGCTCCGGAGATCGCTCCTGAAGTAACCGTGGCTGCAGCCAATGCGGAGTAAACCAAACCGCATGGGAGCAATCCGTTCAGCATCCCGGCAATAGCTAAATGATTGTTTTTTCCGGAACGAAAAAAGCCATTGTAATATGTTGCTGTAAATCTAGACACTCGTTGGGTGATGGGATTTCCAAATCTCGATAGCTTGTTGCTAAAAACGGATATCAAAATTGCAACTCCCAATACTATGGAAAGGCTTTGTTGAAATCCGGCCAATTTCATTCCTAAGCCAAGACTTCCGAAAATAAATCCCAAAATTGCATACGTAAATATTCTTCCTGAATTATAAATAAGAATCGAAAATAATCGCTCTGCTGTATTTTTATTTCCAAGAGGTAAAGCCAATGCAAGAGGTCCGCACATGCCCAGGCAATGCAGGCTTCCAAGGAAACCCAGACTCAATGCAGCTATCATCCATCCTGTCATATCTTTAATTTCACTTCCTTAAAATACGATACATCATTCTTATTCCATTTCACCCGAAACTTATAATAACCACTTTGCAGATCTTTGTAATTATAATACTGAACTCCGCTGCTATCTGTTTTAATATCCAGCGTCAAGTCAAGCGAAGCATCAGAAGGTCGGTAGATCAAGATCTCTCCTGAGTCGGGCGCTCCATCAGGAAACTTAAAAACAATATTTCCTTTTTCCAGCACAACGATCAAAGGTACATCCAAAGACGCTGCAGCATTTTCACTGTTTATCTGATCCTGGAAGATGAGTTCTTTTGCATAGTAGTCATCTGCAACCAAATCGAAATCCGTATTGAAGGTTCTATAAACCAAATAGCTCATAAATAAAACAAAGCTCCCCAATAAAATTGATATTTTCCACGCCCAGTTCATCACATTGGTCCCATAAAATTAGTAGTTACTGTTTTGTACTTTACACCGTCAGCATATATTCCCAGTTTCAATTTATTCTTAGCTCCTTTCAATTCAGATCTTGGCAATATTATGAAAAACGTAGTGTTTGATTTTTCATTGGATGGCAAATGTATTTCAGTTCCCACCAACCGGATCTCACCAACCGAGTCTTCCAATTTAAGCTCAATTTCCATTTGGGAATTGGTTTTATTTATAAGATCGATGGTATACAAATTACTCACATGATCTTTCCCTTGTTCCTGATACAACATTCCGGGTGTTCTCAACAAGGTAGCATCGATCTGACTTCGGGTAGCTAACATGATCACAAAAGAAATAATTAACAGGATCAACACGATGGAATACCCGATTATTCTTGGCGTTAATTTGAGCTTTTCCTTATTTGAAATTCCAACTTCTGAATCATAGCGAATCAGTCCTTGGGGGAGATTCACTTTTTCCATCATGAAATCGCAAGCATCCATACATGCCGTACAATTGATACATTCCAGCTGAGTTCCGTTGCGGATATCTATTCCGGTAGGACAAACTTCCACGCATTGATTGCAATCAATACAATCCCCTTTGTCGAGCTCTGCTCTGTTTTCATTTTTCCGGAAAAGACTTCTTTTTTCTCCTCTTACATTATCATAAGCAACAACAATACTTTTTTTATCCAACAGCACACCTTGTAATCTCCCATAAGGGCACACTTGTGTACAAACCTGTTCCCGAAATCGCGAAAACACTCCGTAAAAAACAGTACTGAAAATGGTTATAGCCAGCAACCCACCTTTGTGATCACCCGGGGCATCTGTAATGATCTTGGTTAATTCAACCGAACCAATTATATAGGCTAGAAAAATATTCGCGATCAAAAATGAGATCGCAAAAAAGATCACATGCTTCAGTGTTTTTTTGTAGATCTTCGATGCTGATAGCGGTGCTTTATCCAACGCGATCTGATGTTGTTTATCTCCTTCAATCAAATATTCGATCTTTCGAAAAACCATCTCAAGAAAAATGGTTTGAGGACAAGCCCAACCACAAAAAACCCGACCATAAATTACGGTGAACAGAATGATAAAAACTGCAGTGGCGATCATCCCTATTACAAAAATATAAAAGTCCTGAGGCCAAAATATTTGTCCAAAAACGACAAACTTTCTTTCCAGCACATTCAACATTAGTAAAGGTTCTCCACCAATTCGAATAAAAGGTCCGCTAAACAAAAGAAACAACAAGACCCAGGCAACCACTGTTCTGGCTCTATAATAAGAGCCCGAAGGTTTTTTAGGATATACCCATATTCGTTTTCCTTCTTTATCTACAGTAGATAAAGAATCCCGAAAACTCTGGTCGTTGCTATCTTTTAATTTTACAGACATTATTTATTTTCTGCTGTAGCTGCATTAACAGTATCAGCAATTGTTGTTGAGAGAGAATCAATCAATATTTTTTCTGCCACCCAGATCTCACCTTGGGGCTCCTTTGGATTTGCAGGTAGAGTTCCATACAAAGTCAAGATGTAACTGGCGACTTCCTGGATCTGGGATGCTCCAAGCTGACTTTGCCAGGCGATCATGCCTTTTGCCGGCACACCATATTTCGTGGTGTTAAAAACATTTGCAATTCCTCCACCATGCAACCAATAATCATCCGTCAAATTTGGTCCTACGGTACCCTCACCATTCTGTCCATGACAAGGGGCACAGTTTTGTAAAAAGATCGCCTTACCTGCTTCTAATCTTGTCATATCTGTCACTGCAATTACATTCGTTTCATCAACAAGGTTTGCAGCATTTTTCATATATTCTGCTTTCGCCAGATCTGCTTCAACCATCTCCGCTAAATATTCATCATGTTGCAATTTCCCATCCGTAAAATGATAATAACCGATATATACAATTGCGAATAAAATGCTCGCATAAAACATGTAAACCCACCATGGAGGGAGGTTATTATCCAACTCACGAATTCCATCATAATCGTGATCCAACATCACTTCATGCTCTCTTTCTACCGGTACGGCATCTGTCAGTTTCTTTTCCCATAATTCAATTATCCCGGGTTTTGCTGCTTCTTCTTCCTGGGATATTGCGGAAGTCATTCTTACTAGTTTACGAACTCCTTTTAGCAGCAAAAAAACTATGTAAAGCAAAAATAAATTCAGCGATATCAAAATCCATAGCCAGGTATTATCAACAGGTACAACAGCCTCTGCTGCTGCTTGTGCTTGCATAACGGATGGGAGCATTGCTATAGCTGCCAACATTAGGATTCCATTAGGCTTTCCCGTTTCCTTTACTTCAAGTATCGTTTTGCCTCCAAGTAAGGATTTATAAATACTACCAAGTGCAATAATCAGGATCAATAAAAATAATGCTGTGCCCAATAGGATATAAAACAATCCATTGCTGTTTGTCGTAGCTGTCGTGCTTGCCGCTTCTACAGCGGGTGCAGCTATTGAATTATTAATTGCAAAAACCGAAATAAGAAATGCAATTATATATTTATGAGAGAATTTATTTTTCATTGGTCTGTGTTTTTTCACCCGGTTCGGTATCAAGTGGTAATCCTTCCATGTATTCTATATGTTTTTTGCTGCTGCTATAAACCAAAATTGTCAGTATCAGAAAAAAAGAAAAGAATATTATTAAGGAAATGACAGGGTAAATATCTATCCCATCTATCGTGTCCATGTGATGCTTTATGAATTTTAACATGTTCTTATTTTTTTTCAGATTCCGGTGCGGATTTAATATCGGTACCAAGTCGTTGTAGGTAAGCTATCAAAGCAAGGATTTCTGCGTCTTTCATGGCTTCAATTTTTGCTTTCTTCAAACCGCTTCTAATTTTCTCGCTTTGTTTATGAAGATCAGCCAAAGCTTTTGTCTCATATCCTTCCGGATAAGGGACACCTAATGTTCGCATAGCAGAAATCTTTTCAGGCGTTTTAGATGTATCCAATTTCCGCTCTATCATCCAGGGATAAGATGGCATGATGGAGCCCGGGCTCATGGTTTCCGGATCAAGCATATGTGCATAATGCCAACTGTCAGGATACTTGCCTCCCACTCTGTGCAGATCGGGTCCCGTTCTTTTTGAACCCCATAAATGCGGATGATCATATACAAACTCTCCGGCTTTTGAGTATTCGCCGTAGCGCTCGGTTTCACTTCTAAATGGTCTCACCATTTGAGAATGACAATTATTACAACCTTCTCTGATATACAGATCCCGTCCTTCAAGTTCTAAGGGCGTATAAGGTTTGACACTACTAATTGTTGGGATATTAGATTTTACTAAAAATGTTGGCATGATCTCAATCACTCCTCCAATACCAACAACGATAAGAGACAGCACCAGCATTTGCACCGGCTTCCTTTCAATCCATCTATGCCAGTGATCTTTGCTATGCGGAATGTAGGTGGCAGAAAGAGCAGGAGCTTCTGCTTCTTCGTTGGCAAGAAAATCTCCTTGCCGGATTGTTTTAATAAAATTAACAACCATAATTACCGCACCGGTCAAGTAAAGCAAACCTCCAAATGATCTGAGTGCATACATGGTTTTTATTTGCGTTACCGTTTCCATGAAATTCGGATAGGCAAGCATACCCTCTGCAGTGAATTCTTTCCACATCAAACTCTGGGTAAGTCCGGCCCAATACATGGGAAGTGCATAGAAAAGTATCCCCAGAGTTCCTATCCAGAAATGGAGATTTGCAAGTTTCGTTGAATATAATTTTGTGCGAAACAAAACAGGTATCATCCAATATAAAATACCGAATGTTAAAAATCCATTCCAACCCAGACCACCTACGTGAACATGGGCAACTGTCCAATCGGTGAAATGAGAAATTGCATTAACATTTTTTAATGAAAGTAAGGGGCCTTCAAAAGTCGCCATGCCATAGGCTGTCACAGCAACCACCATAAACTTAAGCGTAGGGTCTTCCCTGACTTTATCCCATGCACCTCGCAGTGTAAGCAGACCATTTAACATACCTCCCCAAGAAGGAGCAAGAAGCATAATTGAAAATACAGTTCCTAAAGATTGAGCCCAGTCGGGTAATGCAGTATATAATAAATGATGCGGCCCGGCCCAGATATAAAGAAATATCAATGCCCAAAAATGTATGATAGAAAGTCGGTAACTATAGACTGGCCTGTTAGCTGCTTTTGGAATAAAATAATACATCAATCCCAAATAGGGAGTAGTAAGAAAAAACGCAACGGCGTTATGTCCATACCACCACTGAACCAATGCATCCTGTACACCTGCATACCATGAATAACTCTTCATGAAAGAGACAGGAAGCTCAAAGGAATTAACCAAATGCAGCATTGCAATTGCAATGAATGTTGCTATATAAAACCAAACCGCGACATAAAGATGTCGCTCCCTTCTTCTCAAAATGGTAGCGAACATATTCCAACCAAATACAACCCAGATGATGGTTATGGCTATATCTATCGGCCATTCAAGTTCGGCATATTCTTTACTTGTGGTATATCCCAATGGTAAAGAAATAACTGCCGAAACAATTATCAATTGCCAACCCCAGAAATTGATCTTACTCAACAGATCACTATACATTCTGGCTTTTAATAAACGTTGCAATGAGTAGTAGACTCCTGCAAATATCCCATTCCCCACAAATGCAAAGATCACTGCGTTAGTATGCAACGGACGGAGCCTTCCAAAGGAAATATATTCAATCCCAAAATTCAATGCAGGAAATGCCAATTGCAATGCAATGATCAATCCGACTAACATCCCGGTCACTCCCCAGAATAAAGTAGCATATGAGAAATTTCTGACAATCGTATTGTCGTATGAAAAATGTTGTTTTTCCATCAGTCTGTTTTTTCGCTTTTGTCTTCGGTTGATTTTTTATTATCAAATAATATTCTCACTGAAGGAGAATACTCATCATCGTATTGTCCATTTCTTACAGCCCAGATAAAGGCGAGTAAAAAAATTCCTGCTACAAGCAGACTAGCTATGATTAATATATATAAGACACTCATAGGGTTTCGGGGGTTTGTTGCAAAATTCGTTCATTCAGATTTTTGCCAAAATGATAATTGTCATGTTTTGAATTCTCAATTGATAAATTCTTTTTAACATCTCTATTACTTATTTGCCTTCCGAACAGACTGGTCAGGAGCACTACAAAACCAACTACCGTTATTGAGCTCAAGGGCATCAATATGGCAGCGATCAGTGGAGTGAGATGTCCTGTTACGGCAAAACTCAGCCCTGTGATATTGTACAAGAATGACAACACAAAACTCATTTTCACAACCCGCATCGATTGTCTGGAAAACTGAATGAAACCGGGAAGCTTTTCAAAAGAACCGGAAGATAATATTGCATCGCATGAAGGAGAGAATGCATGCACATCCTCACTCATAGCTATTCCTACATCCGCGGCTTTCAATGCTCCTGCATCATTTAAGCCATCCCCTACCATCATTACACTGGATCCTTCAAGCTGAAGCTCCTCGATATAATCTAATTTTTGTTCCGGATTCTTATTAAAATTTAATATGGTTTCAGGACCCATTATTTTTTCAAAATAATTCCGATCCCCATCATTGTCACCGGATAATAAATGCAAATGATAATTATTTTTTAATGATGAAATTAGTGTTGCCAGATTCCTTCTGTACTTCTTCCTGATCTCAAATCTTCCTTTAGATCTTCCGTTGATATTGATATGAACATAACTTGAATCACTGTGCTCTTCAATTCTTCTTGAATTTGCAAACTTCGCATTACCAAGTAATACATCTATGTCAACTACCCTCCCACGGATTCCGTGACCAGTCAGTTCTTCAAAATCTTTGCACTCCAGATCCGAATGCCCGAGATATTCACTTATGGCTAAACTAAGCGGATGTATGCTTTGCGATGTAAGTGAAGAAATGATCTGATTTTCTTTTTCTGTAAGTTGTTCTCCTTCCCAACTAACATTGTCTTTTGATTTCGAAGTGAGCGTACCTGTTTTATCGAATATTATTTGGTCTAAAGAAGCCATTTTTTCAATGACAGAAGTGGATCTCAGATACAAACCATTCTTTCCAAAGATTCTCATACTATTACCCAATGCAAATGGTAAACTCAAAGCCAGCGCGCATGGGCAAGCAATGATCAAAATGGATGCAATAACAAAAACTGCTTTTGACGGGTCTACCAAAGTCCAATAGATTCCTGCTAACAATGAAATGAAAAGTATAGCGATCGTAAATCGCTTACTTACTTTGTTCATGATGTTAGATAAGTAATTGGAATGTTCTTTTGAGAAGATCTCTTTGTTCCACAGTCCGGTTAAATAACTCTGATCAACCTGTTTCTCAATGACCAGCTCAATGATTCCTGATCTTTGTTTTCCACCTGCAAAGATCTTGTCACCTTTCTCATGATGGATCAAATTATCCTCACCTGTTACAAAACTGTAATCTATCAGTGCATTGCCTTT
>JBBKWX010000049.1:0-4466 GCA_037969175.1 Bacteroidia bacterium
TGCTTTTTGGTGGCAGTATCCGTGAGAATATAGCATACGGTAAGCCCGGAGCCAGTCTGGATGAGATCCAGGAGGCAGCTATGAAAGCAAATGCCCATGAGTTTGTCAGCACCTTTCCGGAGGGCTATGAAACATTGGTAGGAGAAAGAGGTATTAAGCTGTCGGGTGGACAAAGACAGCGTATTGCTATTGCCAGAGCTGTCTTGAAAGATCCTGCCATCCTCATCCTGGATGAAGCTACAAGCTCTTTGGATTCAGAATCCGAACGTTTGGTGCAGGAGGCTTTGGATAAGCTCATGGTAGGCAGAACATCGGTAGTCATAGCACATCGCTTATCGACCATCAAAGCTGCCGATCGGATCATGGTGCTTGATAAAGGCCAGATCGTGGAATCCGGAACGCATCAGGAGCTAATTGCTATTGCTGATGGGGTGTATCATAGCTTGAGTTCTTTGCAGTTTCAGGCTGTTTGATCAAAAATAAATGTAACCGCAAAGTCGAAAGAGTTTTTCGCAAAGACACAAAGATCACTTTGCGGACTTTGCGTATTCTTAGTGCCTTTGCGGTTTCATATTTTTCTTGAATGATCAGGGCTTCCAATGAACCAAAACCTTGGTATCAAAAAACTCTTCTTTGAACCATTTATTCAACGGAAACACTTTAGCTCTGCCTTTAATTCCTTTTAGTTCGGCTTCCATATCCCCACCTTTTAATGCCAGTATTCCGCTGGAAGTATTTCCTTTTCCGGTTTTAACTTTTCTCCCAACCCACTTTACAAGATCAGGCATAGGAGCTGTTGCACGAGTAACTATAAAATCAAAACTCTCGTTGATCTTTTCAGCACGCTCACAGATGACCTGAACATTTATCATCTGCATCGACATGGTGATCTCTCTCAAAACATTGATCTTTTTTGCCATCGAATCAACCAATAAAAAATCAGCAAAAGGAAAAAGTATAGCAAGTGGTAATCCGGGAAAACCACCACCTGTGCCCAGATCCATGATCCTTGCTCCGGGCTTGAAATCCATGTGCTTTGCGATGGCAAGCGAATGCAAAATATGACGCTCGAAAATATTCTCTTCGTCTTTGCGTGAGATAAGATTGATCTTGCTGTTCCACTCTTTCATCTCATCATGCAACTGCATGAAAAGTTTGAGCTGTTGTTCATCCAGATTTGGAAAATATTTGAGTAAGATAGAATGCAATAGTATAAAGTTTGATCAATAATTATTAAAAAAATAAATCAGATTCTATGTTCGGTATTCTTCATCATGTTATATAAAAATTCACGAGCACGAAAAAGTTGAGCTTTCACCGTTCCCAAAGGCAGATCAAGTTCAATACTGATCTCTTCATAACTCAATTCCTTGAAATAACGAAGTTCTATAAGCCGCTTGTAGCGTGGCTTTAGCTTATCAACTACTTCGCGCATCACTTCACTCTTTTGCTTGCGAATCATATCTTCTTCCGGATCCAATCCACCTGATTTGATCTCAAATCCCATCGATTGTCCTTCATCATTTTCATATCCTTTATCAATCGAAAAAGTATGCTTACGCTTCCTTCTAATAAAGTCAATACAATTGTTAGATGCAATCTTAAATAACCAGGTAGAGAATGCGTAATCAGGAGTGTATTGCTGAATATTTTTAAATGCTTTCCCGAATGCTTCTATCGTCAAATCCTCTGCGTCATCTCTGTTGTTAACCATTTTCAACAACATGAAATAAACAGAATCCTTGTACCTTGACATTAGCTCAGCATAAGCCTTTTGGTCACTGTTGTCAACTGCCCGGCGGACTAAGTTGTAATCATGTACGGCTTTTTCGCTTAGGTTCGGGTTCATTTCCATTTTTTTACTTTCACAAAAATATTTGAGATCGCTATTGAAGGATAAAAGAAGGTGAAATAAAAATCAAGCAACGGACTTATCCATATCAAATCAAGTTCTCCCAATTTTTTCATGCTGCGTCCAAAGATAATTAATTGTATCAGTAATCTTAAAACGTATGCTCCCAACACTATTTCCCAGGGAAATCCAAGTATAATTAATGAGATACCAAAAACATAAAATAAGATGGCACTTAAATTTCCCAAACCCAGACTGAGCTTATGTTTCCATTTATAATGCGGACCCGTAAGCATATGTCTTTTTTTCTGGACTATCCATTTACTATACTCGGTATGTGGTTCTGAATAAGTGAAGGATTCTTTGTTGATCTCAACAGAAGTATTTTGTGAATTTGCAACTTGATTGATGAATAGATCATCATCACCCGAAATGATATGACTATGTGTTGCAAATCCTTTATTCGCAAAAAATAATGATTTCTTATATCCTAAATTTCTTCCAACCCCCATGTATGGATTTCCACCGATAGCATGTGACAAATATTGAATTGCAGTAAAGAAAGAATCAAAGCGAATAAGTCTGTTCAGGAAACCCGACTTTTTCATGTAAGGTCCGTATCCAATAACTATATCTTTTCCTCCACCAATATTTCCCTGCATATAAGAGATCCAGTTTTTTCCGGCCGGCTGACAATCCGCATCGGTCAAAAGCAATACTTCATGATCAGCTGCTTTGATACCAATAGATAAAGCAAATTTCTTGCTGGTCTTATATCTTTCCTGCTCTATGAGGCTAACAACTTTCAGATTTGAATATTGCCTTTCCAGCTCATCCAAAAATTCAGCACTCTCATCCCAGGAACAATCATTCACAACGATTACCTGGAAATCAGGATAGATCTGCTCGAGCACCGAGGAAAGATATCTGCGAAGATTCTTTGACTCATTTCTGGCGCAGATGATCACCGAAACCGGCTTCACATCAGGCGATGGCATAGTCTCCTTATACCAGGCCAAACGGCGGTATACAAACAGATAATAATACAACTGAATAATCAACCCCAGTCCAAACAGACCAATGGCAATCATTACAACTAAGGGTTTTAACGTCTCCCAATCCAATATCATAGCGGATTTCCTTCTATGTTTGCAAAAGTATGGTTTATGATAAGGGGCATTCGTTGTATCTTTGACAAGATATTAACAGCCACTGTTTATAAACATTTATGAAATTTAGCATCTCAGCCCTCGATTCGGGCAGTAAAGCCCGGGCAGGTGAGATCACTACAGCCCACGGTAAGATACAAACTCCTATTTTTATGCCTGTTGGAACAGCTGGAACTGTTAAAGGAGTGCATCAACGCGAACTAAAGAATGATATCAATGCAGATATCATCCTCGGAAACACCTATCATCTTTACCTCCGCCCCGGAACAGATATACTTCAAAAAGCAGGTGGCCTTCATAAATTCAATGGCTGGGACAGGCCCATATTAACCGACAGTGGCGGCTATCAGGTTTTTTCATTATCCGATAACAGAAAGATCAAAGAAGAAGGAGCGACTTTTCGTTCGCATATCGATGGATCGAAACATCTGTTCTCTCCCGAAGCGGTAATGGACATTCAGCGACAGATCGGTGGGGATATCATCATGGCCTTTGACGAATGTACTCCCTATCCTTGCGACAGAACTTATGCCCACAAAAGTATGGACATGACGCATCGCTGGTTGCAACGTTGTATCAACCGGTTCGATACTACCGAGCCCTTGTATGGCTATGAGCAGACTTTGTTTCCGATAGTACAGGGCAGTGTATATCCTGATCTCAGGAAGATCTCAGCTGAAACGATCGCATCACATAACCGGCCCGGCAATGCCATTGGTGGATTGAGTGTGGGTGAACCAGCAGAGGATATGTATGCCATGACCGAATTGGTTTGTGATATATTACCGCAAGACAAACCACGATATCTGATGGGCGTTGGAACACCTGCTAATATTCTGGAGTCGATAGCTCTTGGGGTAGATATGTTTGATTGTGTAATGCCAACACGTAATGCACGTAATGGAATGCTTTTCACTTCTGAAGGATTCATCAATATCCGCAATGAAAAATGGAAAGATGATTTCGGCCCCATAGATCCCAACGGTCCTCAGTTTGTGGATCATGATTATAGTAAAGCATATCTTCGTCATCTGGTGATCAGCGGAGAAATGTTGGGAGCACAAATTGCCACCATACATAACCTTTCTTTCTACCTTTGGCTGGCAAGAGAATCGCGCCGACAAATTGAAGCCGGCACATTTGCAAGCTGGAAAAATGTTATGGTAAAAAAAGTAGCTACCCGTTTATAGATCGATGAAGAAACTTGATTGGTATATCATCCGGAAATTCCTGGGCACATTTTTCTTTGCGCTCTCATTGATCATTTCTATTTCTGTGATCTTTGATATCTCAGAAAAGATCGATGACTTTTTGGAAAAAGATGCACCTATTTCTGCGATCGTTTTTGATTATTATTTCAATTTCATCCCTTACTTCGCCAATCTTTTCAGTCCGCTTTTTGTTTTTATTGCCGTGATCTATTTCACATCCAGGATGGCGAATAA
>JBBKWX010000050.1:0-5297 GCA_037969175.1 Bacteroidia bacterium
ATCTCAGCCACATCGGATTCGAGGGTCTCTCTGAGGATGATCCTGTCGGATTGTAATATGGGGAAATTGGAAAAGTCAGGATGAAGCATAGTTTTGTTTTTGAGGTTATGAAATTAGGAAAAATTATTGCTTCATGTTGTCTTGTTGAATGTTAGTGACTTCAGTGGTATTTTTTTGTAACCGCGGAGATGGCAGAGTCTATCTAATTATTCTTCTACCAAATTAAGTCCAAGTTTCTTTCTGAATCTATATTGCAGAGGCGCGGAGGATTTTTTTTAACACGAAGACTCGAAGAGAAATTTAAGGCTCAAATCATCTCTTCTATACTTGATTTATCATGAATCAAAATCAATTTTATTAAAAGCATCAATTAGAAAGGAAGGATTATGATAAAATGTCAAACTTCAGGCAAAGAGGTATAGAAGCATAATAGAACACTCATTCTAAAAGGAAATAAATCAAAATGCTCCAACAAGATCGATATTAAGACTTTAGGGAGCATGGGCTATTTTTTAAATATATCGATATAGTTCATTTTAAATGGAATTTTATCATAAATTGCCTTTGATAAAACCACCTTTAGGATGAAACTGCTTTTTACATTCTTCCTCTTCCTTGTTTGCAATTTAGGATCAGCCCAGGATATTCTTTGGCAGAAAACAATTGGTGGGGACAAGGACGAGATAATATCAAATTTAATTCCAACATCTGATGGAGGTTATCTCATTGGATGTTCATCTTATTCAAATGCATCCGGTCAAAAATCAGAAGATAATTGGGATCCGACCGGACAGAGTCAAGACTATTGGATTATTAAGGTCGATTCTGTTGGCAATATTCAATGGGACAATACAATAGGAGGAACTTGGAAAGATAGACTTTTTGATTGTATTGAGATTCCAGGCGGGGGTTATCTTATTGGTGGTTTTTCCCTTTCTCAAACCGGAGGTGATAAGAGTGATAATTTATGTGGCAATGCGGATTATTGGATATTGAAACTTGATACTAACGGCAATATTGTTTGGCAAAATGATATTGGCGGCTACATGGATGATATTCTTATTTCTATTACTTATACTCCTGATGGAGGCTGTATTATTGGGGGTAACTCAGCTTCAAACATTTCATGTGATAAAACAGAAAATAACTCCTTTATACAAACTAGAGATGTATGGGTTCTCAAACTGGATTCATTGGGAAATATCCAATGGCAAAAGAATATTGGAATTGGACAGTGGAGCGATGAAACTATTTCTTCAATAATCTTAACAACTGATGGCGGATATCTTTTGGCTGGTACAAGATACACAGAAAATTATGGTGGACCAGGTTATTCGAATTATTGGTTTGTGAAATTAAGTAATACAGGTTCAAAACTTTGGGAAAAAACCATTGTTGCAAGTTTAACTGAACAACTCATAAATGCTCTAGCGCTGCCAGATGGTAACATTGTGTGCATTGGTTATTCTAATTCTGGTATCGGATATGACAAGACAGAACCATCTTTTGGTGGATATGATTATTGGATCTTAAAGTTAGATCCAAATTGCAATATAATTTGGCAAAAAACGATAGGTGGTTCTGGAAATGACTACTTGTATTCGATCAAACCAACAATTGACGGTGGATTTATAACCTGTGGAAATTCAGACTCAGGGATTTCGGGTTTGAAAACAGAAATGAGCAATGGAGGTAATGATGTTTGGATATTAAAACTTGATTCAGTAGGAAACATACTATGGCAAAACACTGTAGGTGGGTCGTTAAATGAAAACTGGTCGAGGGTGACTCCCAATTCTGAGGGAAATAAATATACCTGTGTAAGTAATTCCGCATCTGGAATTTCTGGAGACAAAACAGATGCAAACACAGGCATGAGTGATTTATGGTTATTCCAGATCTCAGATACATTAAATTTTGAATATAATCAGATAACCGGAAAAGTTTTTGTCGATCTAAATTCAAATAATATTTATGATGCAGGAGATCAAAGTTTACCAAATGTCAAAATAACTGAATCTAATTCAGGCAAGATTGTCTTTTCTGGCATAAATGGAAACTATAGAGTTGTACATTCTGACACAGGAAATTATCAGGTAACTCCGCAAAATTTATTTAACAACTTCAGTTTTGTGCCTTCAAATCATATTGGAAATTTTAACGGCTTTCAGCAGATAGATTCACTGAATAATTTTGCACTTCAACCCATTTCAAGTTTTAATAACCAATGCATCACTCTCAATTCGACAAATATTGTCAGATCAGGATTTAGTGCTCATTATCAAATTAATTTCGAGAATGTTGGATCTACAAACAGGAATGCTGAAATTATCTTCATCCTTGACAGTAATATGGTCTTTGTCTCAGCTGGTATAAGTCCAACGAGTCAGGTTGGTGATTCTATCAAATGGACCATTGGAAATATCAGTCCTTTTTATTCCGGTTCTATCAGTTTAACAGTAACCATTGCTCCCGGTTTACCAATAGGAACAAAAATAAATCCTGAGGCAATTATTCTTCCAATTATAGATGATCATAGTCCAACATGTAACATATCCAGCTCCGTAAGCTTCACTATTAATAGCTATGATCCCAATGATATTGTTGTAGATAAAGATTCAATAACAACAATTGATTTAGCTAATTCAATATTTCTTGAATATTTGATTCGATTTCAGAATACCGGAGTTGATACAGCATTTAGTGTAAAAGTCCTTAATCCTATTAATCCCAGGGAACTTGATATTAATTCTTTTGAATTGATAGCCTCATCTCACGATTTAAATATCAGATATATTCCTTGGGAAAAAAATCTTGAATTTAAGTTTGATAATATCTTACTACCCGATAGCGGTGCTAATGAACCTATGAGTCATGGATTTATTAGGTATCGAATTAAGCCAAAATCGACATTGGTAAAAAACGATATCGTTTCAAATTTTGCAGCCATCTATTTTGATTTCAATAATCCCATTCTTACCAACATTGCAAGAACTAAAATTGTTATTCCAACTGTATATTCTTCATTTCAAGTAACCGTATGCGATGGATTTCTTTCTCCAAGTGGAAATCATTTTTGGATAAATTCAGGGGTTTTCCTTGATACAATCCATGTGTCACCTGATTTAGACTCAGTTTTTACTGTTTTTCTGACAGTCAATAATACATTCAATGCTATAACTGTAAATACCTGTGACGACTACATTTCTCCAAGTGGCAATTTTATGTGGACACAAACGGGAACTTATCAAGATACCATTCCTAACTCATTAAGTTGTGATTCAATAATCACCATAAATTTGAATATTTTTAGAAATAATTCAATTGTTGATCTAACTGTTTGCAACAGCTATACTTCTCCCAGTGGCAGCTATGTTTGGAATTCATCAGGCACTTATTCAGATACACTCACAAATATTCAAGGATGTGATTCAATAATTAGCATTATACTTTCTGTTAATTATCAAACATACTCAAACTTTGCCATTACCGCATGTAATACTTTTCTTTCCCCAAGCGGCAATTATACCTGGACAAATTCGGGAATATACTCTGATACGATTACCAACTTTCTCGGTTGTGATTCGATAATAACTTTTGATTTAATGTTATTGAATAGTACGAACTCTGTTATAAGTATTCATGAGTGTGAGAATTATCTGTCACCTAGCGGAAATTATGTTTGGAACAGCTCAGGTGTCTATATTGATACAATTCCAAATAATTCAGGATGCGATTCGATCATCATGATAAATCTGGATATAAATAATTCATATTCCAGTATCAATGTATCAGCTTGTCATAGTTATTTATCTCCAAGCGGAAATTATGTCTGGAACAGTTCCGGTGTATACGGTGATACAATTCCAAATGGTGCAGGATGTGACTCGATTATTACGATAAATCTGGATATCAATAATTCTTATTCCAGTATCAATGTTTCAGCCTGTCAAAGTTTTATATCTCCTAGTGGAAATTATGTCTGGTCCAGCTCTGGTGTCTACGGCGATACAATTCTTAATAATTTAGGATGCGATTCAATCATCACGGTAAATCTGGATATCAACAATTCATATTCCAGCATCAACGTCACAGCCTGTCAAAATTATTTATCTCCCAGCGGAAATTATTTATGGTCCAGCTCCGGTGTCTACTATGATACAATTCCAAATATTGTTGGATGTGACTCGATCATTCATTTTGATTTAACTATAAATACAATTGATCTTAGTGTTGTATTTAATCCTCCTACTATAATCTCCAACACACAAGGAGCAGCATATCAATGGATATATTGTGATTCCATTTTTGTAGTTGGGGAAGTTAACCAATCATTTACAGCAAACTCAAATGGTTCCTTTGCTGTAATTATTACCTCAGCTAATTGTGTTGATACTTCTGCATGTTATAACATATTGAACGTCAATGCAAATCAGATAATTTCAGGGCATACTTTATCTACTTACCCTAATCCAGCTTTAACCAATATCACTCTTGTAACTGATTTTCCAATAGCTGGATTCTATTCCTTGTCTTTAGTTGACATTTCTGGTAGAAGAGTTTATCATTCCAGGGAAATGCATTCAAATCCTGGTGGTCTTTTAAAGACTGTTGATGTAAGAAATTTTGATTCTGGAATTTATTTTATAGAATTGGAAACTGGTCAATCAAGATACTTTTCAAAATTTATTAAAGAGTAGAATATTAGTTAATATTAGAAATTAGTAACACAATGATCCTCTCATGACTTCGATTTGTCTTGTTGAATCTTCAACCTTTGTGTGTTTTTTTAACCGCAGAGTTGGCAGAGTCTAGCTAAATATTCTTCTGCTAAATTAAGTCCTATTCTATTTCAGTATCTATATCGCGGAGACGCGGAGAAAATATTTTAACACAAAGACCGAAGAAAATTTAAGGCTCAAAACACTTTAGAATTTATTATTTATCATTCCTTAATCATTAAGTGTTTGGTGTTAGGTGTTAAGTGTTGGGCCTTGGCCCAGCCGCCTCCCTTGCATCCCCACTGCACGCTGCAGGCTGTCTTCACCATAGCGAACCCGGATACGGTCCATGGCCTGATAGAGATTGGAGAGCCTTTGAGTATCATCAAACATATCGATCTGTAAAGCTCCGTTTACCAGATGAGAGAAACGCACACCCACCAGACGTATCCGCATACGCCTGGTGTACACCTTGTCGAATAGGTTGGAGGCCTTGCTTAGCAGCACATGATCGGCAGAGGTATAAGGTATTCTTTCCTGGCGGGTTTCTGTATCAAAATTGGCATAGCGGATCTT
>JBBKWX010000051.1:0-4093 GCA_037969175.1 Bacteroidia bacterium
GAGCTGATGCTTGTTGCTGCAATCGATGGTTCTGCCAGCGTTACATCGAAGCTACAACTGATCGCATTTCCTGCAGGATCTGTAGCTGTGTATGTAACTGTTGTTGTTCCGGCAGGGAAAATATCACCCGGTGAGTAGTTGCTGGTAACTGTAGCAGAACAATTATCCGAAGCTACAGGAGCTGTCCAGGAAACCGGATTACAAGCTGAGAAGTTTACTGGGCAACCTGCGAAAGTTGGTTGCTCGTTGTCTGTGACATTAACAACCTGATTGCAGGTTGCAGTTAGTCCTGCTGCGTCTGTTACTGTCCAAACCACATTGGTTGAACCAACAGGAAAGTATGCACTGCCCGACAATGGGTTCAGATAAGAACTCGACAGATTAGGAAAATTTAATCCAGAGTAGCCGTTGGTCCAGTTGGAGTTGGTTCCGTTGAGTCCGAAATTAATAAGGGTACCATTGCCATTTCCGGTTTCATCAATTGATGAATTTATTCCCGCATTGGCACCATTGGCAATACCTGAATTAAGTTTATGGTAAGCAACCAGATTGGCAGGTAAGCTACCATTAAATTCCTGTGTGATATTGCTAAGTATTTCTGAAGGAGTTCGTACCACATTCCAGATTCTAACTTCGTCGATGGCTCCATTGAATACTTCTCTTGGAGGAGTATAACCCGAAGTGTTAGATAATGCAAATACTGAACCTGTTGTATTTGGAATGTTGTTTAAGTTGCCCGATTGAGTAAGGATTCCATTTACAAAAAACTGAAGGGCTGTTCCATTCAAAGTAACAGCAACATGAGTCCACTGATTGATTGGAATGGCTGAAGCTGATGAATAGAAATCGTTGTTTTCACCCACATAGTACAAATGCCCTGCTAAGATCAATAACCCTGAGCGTTGACCTGCTGTATAATTGCCGTAACTATAGATTGTTTGAACAGCACTTGATCTGGTATAAACCCAGGCTTCAATTGTTCTGGCAGCACTTCCTTGAGGTAAGTTTACATTGTTTCCAATAACTTTATCATTTGATCCATCAAACATCAAGGCGTTGTTTAATGAAACACAATTGTCGGAATAAGTTGGAGGCGGAACTACATAAGTTGCTCCGCAAATTCCGGGTTCTGAATTTATAGTAATCGGTCCATTACAAGAAATCGCTGGAGGTTCTGTATCTGTTACATTAACTACCTGAGTGCAGGTTGCTGTTTGTCCTGAACCATCAGTTGCAGTCCATACTACATTGGTAGAACCAACAGCATAAGGACCGGCTGGCACAGGACCGCTAATTGTTACTCCGCAGTTACTGGTTGCTGTTGCTGTCCCAATAGATGCACTGGAAGTACACTGACCCGGATCAGTTACAAGATTTGCTGTTGCAGGGCAGGATATTACAGGAGGGGCGCAAGGAGCAGAACCGCTTATCATTATATCATCATAAGCCGCTGTTGCTTGTCTAAAATTATAAAGATGAATCTGGTTTACATTTATACTGCCTTGTGAACGAAATGGAAATCCCGACAAATGCAAAACTCCATCTATCCATACATCATATGTTTTGGTAATGAAATCAATATTCTTTAATTCAATTTGATACCAGGTGTCTTGCAAGACAGGAGTAAAATAATCATTTGCTGCACCTGAGAATATACGAAGACTCCCATTAGTAATTAAAGCGAAAAATATACCTGCATTAGAAGAGACATTATTATCTCCCAGCACCATATAAGTATTTGGATTAGTAATTTGATTAGACTTAGCCCGATATGAAAAATAAGAAGGGGTAGAAGAAGCAAAATTTCCCTGTAATCCATCGAGATGTTCCCCATCTCCAGATTGTTCAATATGCCAGACGCCCTGTGGTGAAGCAATATTACTAAATGTTTGGGTGTAAATCCCGCTGTTTATTTGCCAATGGGGTAGAAGAGTGGCAGTCTCAAAATCATCTGCAAAATAAGTCTGAGCATTACTTACACTTCCAAAACTAAAGAGGATAATTGTAAATATATATTTGATAAAATTTTTCATAACGATGGTTTTAGCTTTTAAAAAAACAGATTACTCATTAATTAAATTCCATGTTTTTAAATCAATGGATTCAGGCTTTAGCCCTTTTCGAATCTGACTCAAAACATGGGATGCAGCTTTGTCAGCATCCGATCTATTAAAGTGAATTATCACACCGGAATTCTTATCCCGAATTTCTTCCTGCTCCATTAAAGTCTTTCCATCTTCGACAATTCGAAAACCATAATTGGCAAGTTCATTCATATATAATACCGAAGCGATCTCTTTTTTATTTCCCTGCGCATTCGCGCTTATTCCTGACAATAGAAAAAGGGCTAAAACTAATTTGAATACATGTTTCATAAGACTTGTTTCTTAATTTGTTAGACAATACATTCCTGATCTGTCAAATTGACGGTGCCGGTAAATGTTTTTTTAATCTCAATAAAAAAAAATCTAGTACCAAAATTAAGATCAGCCACCGAGCGGTGAGCAGGAACAAAATCCCAAAATGCAATACTTGATCTTTTTTAGTAAATTCTTACCCAAAATCCATTTTATAAAATCTTTCCCTCCGAACTTTTCGGAGGGAAAGATTAATATTTAATTTATTCCGTCACCACTCTGATGACAATACGTTGACCTGCATTATTTCGCAAGTGAAGCATATACATTCCTTTGGCGAAGGAACCCATTTCCAATTCTAAATGGTTTTTTCCTTTTGCTGCTTCAACAGACATTTCATGCATGGTTCTTCCGGTCATATCCATTACTGTTAAAAGATATTTTCCTTCAACCGTACTTTCAAAATCTACATTCAATTTTCCGAATGTTGGATTTGGATATACATTTGCTTTTAATTCTTCAGCCAATGTTTGATCTCCGGCAACTCTACATGTAGTGCTTAATGCAAAGGGTGCAGAACTTCCACATCCATTATTTGCAGTTACAGAGAACGATCCTCCACCGGCTGACCACTGTATTCCGATCTCAGAATTCACAGGAGGATTTTGATAGAAGATCGTTCCTCCAGTTACTGTCCATGTATAGGATGTTGCACCGGATGAATTTGCAACATACAGATCAGATCCGTTTGCACAAATACTAGCAGGACTTACCGTTGGTGTTGTTGGTGCGCCTGTGACAGCAAGGGATGCATTTGCATTACCACAAGCATATGTTGCAATAACTGAGATGTTACCTCCTGCATAATTAGTTGCAAAGTTTACATTGATCGAGTTACTACCCTGTCCGCCGGCTAATGTTGCTCCGGCAGGTACAGTCCAGAAATAATTGGAAGCATCGCTGGTAGCCAATGAATAGTTCACATTGGTTGCGCCGCATATACTATTTATAAATCCGGATATCACACCGATCGTCGGTACAGATCCTGAAGTTACTGCCAGGCAAGAAGCCGAGCTGCTGGTACCACAAGCGGATACTGCACTTACACATACATTGCCTGAGAAAACACCTGCAGGGAAGCTAACATTCACAGATGTTCCACTGCCACTAACGCTTGCTCCTGTAGGGGCTGTCCAGATATAACTGGTTGCTCCGATCACAGGATTGATCGTGTAGGTTTCTGTTGCACCCTGACAAGGATTGCTGTTGCCGGTAATTGCTCCCGGTATCGGCGCTGTGCTGCTGATATTGATACATAGCGCAGGACCGTTCAGATTGAAGGTAGTCTTACCATTGACACATAATTGTGCATTTGTAAAGCCCGGTGCAAACTGAACAGAAACAGTTTGATTACCGCTGGTGGTGATCGTACCTGCATTGGCAGGAATCAATTCCCAGAAGTAGCCCGTAGTATTGGCAATGGTTGAAGACGAATACGTATAAGTACTACCTCCGCATACTACCAGTGGTCCTGAGATCGAAGCCGGAGCTGATACAGATCCTCTTAACTTGATATGGGTATTCTTTCCTCTTCCACAGGCGTTCTCAGCATATACAATGATGTTGTAATTCTGCTGATGACCCACGATGGTTATTGTCACCGTTGGTGAGGTAGTTGAGTAAGGAGCTTGTTGTCCATCAAACAAAATATTACCTGCATTGGGTTGATTTGTTTG
>JBBKWX010000052.1:0-13114 GCA_037969175.1 Bacteroidia bacterium
ACAAAAAAGACTGTATTTTTGCACCTCTCAAGAACGAAAGTTCAGAGAAACGGTTCGGTAGTTCAGTTGGTTAGAATACATGCCTGTCACGCATGGGGTCGCGGGTTCGAGTCCCGTCCGGACCGCAAATTAGGAAGCAGATCGCTTCCTTTTTTTGTGCCTAATAGTTTGTAAATGTGGATTTTAGACTTAATTCGCAGTTTTTCTTGTTTTTGACTATTAAGGTTGTGTTAAGGTTTAATAACCTCTCCTTCTCAAGCCATGAAAACATTCAAAGTTAATTTCAAGCTACAATATGTTTCTAGTGTAACAAAACCTGTTCAGGTTATAATAAATCTTAACACTAAACATATGGGAAAGTAACTTACTGATGAGAAATCCACAGGTATGAACCTAGTTGCGGGGGAATGGGATTCATAAAGGTAACTTCCTAAAAACACTGCCTTGGCAACAAAATTCATACGTTTGGAGGCATCAATTAATGAATGGTTAGATGAATTGAAACCGGGCCAGGAAGAAGAGGATATGACAGATGAGCAGTTCGAACACAGGATTGTAAATCTCTATGAAAAAAAGTACTTCCATAAAATCTTAGAGGAGAAAATTATAAGAGTTATTCAGGGCGAAGTGACTGGAAAAGATATAATCAGAAAGGAGTTAATAGATAATAATGAAATTCCATTTAAAGTTGTATTCCGGGAAGTTAAAGACAGGCTTCTAGCATTAGATTATTCTATAGTCGATAAAACAGGAAGTGTAGTGGATACTGAACGGTTTTTTTCAAACATTCAATTAGCTAAGGTAACTGTACAACTTTTAAATCGGTATGGATTTACATTTGTCTAAACATGTAAAATATTTTTTTTTAACAATTTGTATTTCTTACGGCTCTGTTATAACCACATAATATACATCGTTTTAACTTTTCTTTGATTGATACTCATTTAATATGAATTCTATTCCATTGATAAAGTTGCTGTTTGTTTTATGGCTTTGTTTTTATTAAATTGTAATCATATAAAATTAATAATGCATATGACTTAACGATTTATAATCATTCTAATGGTAATAAGTCTTTTTTCAACGTCCCACATTGCCTTCTCTAAAACTAACACACCATGTGGTCATAAAGTGATAAGTCACATCCTTTGCTTATGCGATTCATGACACATATGCTGATACGAAAGGAACAATACCAGAAGCTCACAATCCATCTTGTGGTAATTATACTTCCACCTCAACCCAAGAAGGCACTTGGTACGTTTTCATTACATCAGCATCCGGATCAGTAAATGCATCGATAAGTAATTAAAATATGAAAGCAACCATATTATTAGGAACATTAAAAACAAGTGGAATATCAAATACTGAAGTATTGTGTGACTTTTTTTGCCACTTTTTGAAAAAGGAAAATATATCAAGTTCAATAATACGCTTAGTAGATCATACTATATTACCTGGAACATATTCCGACATGGGTAAAGGTGATGAGTGGCCGGCAATTCTTCAAACTCTAGAAGATTCTGATATCATTATTATTGCTACACCTATTTGGTGGAATAATATGTCTTCCGAAATTCAAAGAGTGATTGAACGATTAGATGAATTACATGATGAAATAATTTCCGGAGAGGAACCCCGGTTCATCGGTAAAGTTGGTGGAATAATTGTTACCGGCGATTCTGATGGTGCTCAAAGCATTTTTTCTTCTATTGCCAATTTTTTCAGCTTTATTGGAATAACGGTACCTCCATTTGCTGCACTTACTGTACTTACCGAAAAGCATGCTAAAGGCAAGAGTCCTACAAGAAAAATGCTAACTGAATTCTATGAAAAATCATACAAAGATACTGCGGAGAAAATGGTTGAACAATTAGTTATCTATTCTAAATTTTTAAATAGTGACAAAAAAGGAAAACGAGGCAGTTAGGATTTTACATAAAACAGATTCATTTTTTATTATTCCAATAAAAATTACATTGGATGTTACTATTTGTCGAATTTTATTCTTGCAATAAAATTTATTTTGGGAATAAAATAATCATTTAAACAGGCAATTTCAGAATGTTGTAAAATTTTTGCCGAATCATGTAACACTTTTCTTTAAATAAGGATGCAATTTTATGCTTTGAAAATATTATTCATTTAAAAAAAGCATTAAAATGACAAAAAATCCAAACGACCGTCGCGATCAGCAACCTGAGAGCAAGTCACAGCAAAGAGAAACAGACGAAAGAAAGAAAACTAAGGAAACGGATCCTAATAATCCAAAAGCTAAGGCGGGTAATCAACCCGGAACAGAGCAAGGAGACCGGAAGTCCACTACGAGAGGTGAATCTACTACCAATGTTAGGAACACCAACGAGGATGAGCAGAAAACAAGCGATAGAACAACTCGAAAAGCTGATAATCCTAACACCAATAAAGGAAATCGATAATCTCAATTTCCTCAGGTCTTCCCTTTTTAGGGAAGACTTGTTTTAAATCATCACTGTCTTTTTAGAGGTAATTAATATAGACGGAAAACTAATTTGCATATGACATATCATTCAAAGAGAATTAATTCTATTGCATGTGCAGAAAGCAGATTAAAAAATATATTTCCATACTACTTAATAAAAAACAGCAATGATAAAATCAAATCTAATTTCTTCAATTTTAATACTATTCATTACTACAATGTTAAGTTCCTGTTCAATTGTAGAAGGAACTTTTAAGGCGGGTTAGGGGTTTGGTATTTTCATTGTTATCGGAATCAAACTGGCAATTGTTGTTGTAATAGGAAAAATTAATAAAAAGTAAAATTTTCAAAACATAATTAATAAAAAAAACAAGATGAAAATTATAACTGTATTAGGTATCGCAATCCTCTTTTCTTTTGGCTCGTATGCGCAAACGGATACGATCAACAGAAAGCATCATGATATGAACAAGGATCATATAAATCATGAAATGGATCAAAATAAAACTCATAATAACCCGGGAGATAAAAGCTTACATCAGTCACACCCTGATGGTGTAATGATGCGGGCCGGAAAAATGATATTGGTAAAAGACGGGCATATGAAAATGTTGGATCATATAGTGGTTATGACCAATGGTACGAAAGTAATGAACAATGGCGAATATGTTAAAAAAGATGGCACAAAAGTAATATTCAAGGAAGGAGAGCATATGGATATGTCAGGTAAAATTAAACAGATGAAAAATTTAAATAATCCTGATGATAAAAGCAACATAAATTCGGATAAGGATAAAATGTATCTCGTACCAGACAGTACATTGAAAGACAATAAATACAAAGAATAAATATTACAATAGACTACAATAATATTTTTTTTCACAATTTAAACTAAACTCAAAATGGAAAGCAATCAAAATGAAATGGGGAAAATCAGAGGAACAGACCCTACTACGTTAACCGGCATGTTTCGCGATCGAGAGAGTACCGAAAATGCTTATAAAGCAATACATGAAAGAGGCTACACCAAAGATGATGTAGATCTAATAATGACAGATGAAACACGAAATAAACATTTTTCAGGTGCTATAAAAGAAACTGAAATTGGAACCAAAGCAGCCGAAGGTGCCGGTAAAGGTTCAGCAATTGGCGGCACTGTAGGTGCCATAGCAGGAGTTGCCCTGGCACTTGGAACTAGCTTGGTTATTCCTGGTCTGGGCATTGTAGTAGCCGGTCCTATTGCTGCAGGCTTAGCAGGTGCTGGAGCTGGTGGAATCACGGGCGGAGTAATAGGAGCACTTGTTGGTTCAGGAATCCCTGAGGCGCGTGCTAAACTATATGAATCAGGCATCAAGAAAGGGCATATTGTCATGGCTGTTCGTCCTAAAAATGATGCCGATGCTGATTATTTTGAAACAAACTGGCGCAATAATAAAGCTGAAGATATTTATAGGTAAAATTTTCTTTTTGGTTAAAGCGGATTGACAAATTTGTCAATCCGCTTTTGAAGCCCTTATTTAAACAAAAAATTCGCATGAACACGAACAAGGTAATATTGGGAACTATTTCGGGATTCGTCATTGGAGCCATCGCCGGTATTGTGTTTGCACCGAAAAAAGGATCTGCAACACGAAAACAACTGTTATTTAAAGGAAGGGATTTTGTAGAAAGGTTGAAGTTAACATTTGGAGATCTATTTATCGTAATATCAGATGAATTTGAAACTCATCAAAAAGAGGATTTTGGATTTGCAGATAAAGCAAGCAATAAATTTAAAGAAGTAAAAAAAGATTTAAAATACGCCGCAGCTAACTTCAAAGATGATGGTGCAGCAGACATTACACATACACCCTTATAGTCAAATTTCAGCAATTCTTCTTTAAGGCATCAGCGGTAAATGTTGGTATAACATAGCACCAACGGGTCAATGAAGCATGTTGGTTATTATGTTTTTGAAATGTTAACAGGAAAATACATGCACCATGTAATCCTGAAAATTAAAAAAAATAAATCATTGTTTAGCGGAGTTTCTTTCCGATTTGTCAGGCTGGCACAGCGGTCACGGGAAACATGGAAATTTCCCAGCCTTCTTTCCATGACCAACGAAGAGGTAGGCGAGTCTCTTAGCCGTTAATCGGGGTTAAAAAGAACTCCGCTGAACATAATTTTGACTCCACTTAGTGTATTTAAACAACATAATGATGTAATTTTTCTTCAAAATTGTGTAACACTTTTTGCAACAGTTGAGCACAACTTTGTTTGGTGATTAAACTGAACGAAAAATCAAGAAAATGTCACCGAAAATAAAAAACCAATAGAAATAATCAGCTTGACATCAAGTTATCCTAAAATTAGTAAAAGCGAAAATAACAACTTACAAAGTGCACTTCATTTAAAGATCAAACGAGCACAATGGTTAAATGAGTCAAAATATAAGCATCGAATGATTTTATAAAAAAAGAAGAAAAAGAATCACGTATCAAACATTCAAAGAAAATAAAGCATAGATCAAATTTGTAAAAAAGGATTCTTTCATGCAATCAAGATAAAGCACAATTAGTGCAGATCCTTAATGCCAATGCCGTATACAGGCAAACCGAACAAAAAATGACTGCAAAAACACATCAAATGAAAACAAAACATATTATCGTTGTTGCATTTACAGCAATTACGATTGCATTGATCAGCAATTTTAATTTAAACGGAAAAGCAATAGCCAAGGCATCATTAGCAACTAAAACTAACGTGTCGGATACTGAAATGTCAGGTTGGTCGGAGGCTTCTAAAATGGGAGTAAGGGATATGAAAAAACAATATGGAGATCCAAAAGCTGCAACGGAAGACATGATGAAAGCGAAAAAGATGAATGAAATGATAGAGAAAGAAAAAGGAAACAAATAATACTAACTCAATTTAAAACGATTTTAATAACAAAAAATATGAATGAATCAACTGAATTGCTAGATAGCTGCATTGAAACTTGTATCCAATGCGCTGATGAATGTACTGATTGTGCAGACGAACATAATGGCAACCCAGGAATGGAAACCTGTGTTAACTTATGCAACGAATGTGCTGACATATGTTACCGGTGTGCTGATGAATGGGAGGAAGATGCCACAAGTAAAATTGAAACCATGAAAGCATGTATTGACGCTTGTAATTCTTGCGCAGACGAATGCGAAAAGCATGATGACTCACTATGCAAAAATTGTGCTGAAATATGCCGCGAATGTGCTGAAAAGTGTGAAAAACTAATAAACTAATACCCAATCAAACAATTGGACAACCCGAAGAAAAAGCAATTAAATTTCTTCGGGTTGCTTTTCCCAACTTTAATTAATTATGGATATGAAAATTAAGAACACTATAAATCAAATAATAAAAGATCAAACAATTACTACAAATAAAATATTAATCCACAAATCAAAAAAAGTTTATGACAACACCGGTAATGGCATCAGAACCAGAAGATACGAAGACGGAATTTCAGTCTATTGAAATTCTTCTCCAGAACTATGCGGTATAGGTAATTAACATTGACAATTTTAACACAATAACCATTGTGCTGAACTCGAGAACATTGCTCCACCGGTCAAATATATTCCGATAGAATTACAATCTGATTTATAACTATATAAAAAAAAGCTACTATGAAAACTACAAATGCTAAATCCACAAAAAACTCGAATACAAAAACCGAAAAACAAAATGGTTACAAAGCAAAATCCGGTGCAGCAGAAGGGTTACGAGAATTATTTGTAGATGAACTTAAAGACATTTTTTGGGCAGAGAAAGCACTCACCAAAGCCATTCCAAAAATGATCAAGAATTCAAATTCTAAAGAACTTGAAACAGCACTTACTGATCATTTGGAAATTACACAAGAACACATTGTTCGTTTGGAAAAAGTTTTTACTGCTATAGGTAAAAAAGCTGTGGCAAAAAAATGTGAAGCGATGGATGGTCTCATTAAGGAAGCTGAAGAAATAATGAAAAATACAGAAAAAGGTATGGTACGCGATGCGGCTATTATTTTAGCAAGCCAGAAAGTAGAGCATTATGAGATAGCCTCATACGGGACACTTTGCGCATTTGCGAAAACCCTTGGCGAAGACAAGGTGGCTTCAATACTTCATGAAACTTTGGAGGAAGAAAAAGAAGCGGATACAAAGTTGACAGACATTGCCGAATCATTTATTAATGAAGAAGCGGCAAGTATTTAGTAAAATAATTAGTCAGTAAACCTTTATAAAAAAGCAAACTATGGGAAATCTACTTTATATTATTGCAGTAATACTCATCATCGGATGGTTAATAGGCTTTGTAGGATATAATGTCGGGGGAGGACTTATCCACATTCTTTTGGTAATTGCAGTGATTGCAATTATTCTCAGAATAATACAGGGCAGAAGGCCACTTTAAAATAGCTGTAAATCATAATAATTAACAAAAAAAAACAAAAGTCATGAGCACAAATAAAATAGTTTTAGGAACAATAGCGGGAATTGCCGCCGGAGCAATAGCAGGTATATTATTCGCACCAGAAAAAGGTTCGACAACCCGTAAACAAATTTTGGACAAGGGCAGTGATTATGGAAAGAAGCTGAAATCAAAGCTCGGAGACAGCATTGGATCTATTTCCAATAAAATTGAAAATGCAAAGAATAAAGCTGAAGGTATAGTTGACCAGGGAAAAGCAAAGTTCGAGGAAATTAAAAGCGAAACAAAAAAAGCAACATCAAATATAAAGAATGATGGTGTTTCTGACTTTAAACAGTCGAGAACATAAATGATCTAAAGGTGGTTCTATAATTTCGGAATCATATATCTTTCTTTTTCTGGACAAATTAGAATGAGCCGATTACGAATACATAGAACCACCTTTAGTTCATTTAAAAATATAATTTATTAACACAATATAAAATTACGATTAACATGATGGTATTCAATTAATGGTGTATTTGAACCATACAAGTAATGAATTGCCGGATCTTCTTTTTGTTGATCTCAACATGCCACGAAAAAATGGACTTGAATGTTTGAAAGAAATAAGAAGTAATATGAAATTCAGTGATGTTACAATAGTCATTTTCTCTACGTCTTTAGCTAAAAAAGATATTGAAGAAACATTAATTATTGGCGCTAATGGGTATACCAGAATAGCCTGAATCTCCAAAATATTAACCAGGGTGAAAAAAGGATAGCCTGGTTTATTCGTAAATCATTGATATAGATTATAATTATTCTCGTTCGGACCGCAAATTAGGAAGCAGATAGCTTCCTTTTTTTGTGCCTAATAGTTTGATAATGCGGATTTTCGATGGCATTGCTGATTATTTTATGCCGACCGTGCTGAGTGAGCAAGATTACTATCCTTTTGGAACATTTCTTAAGGGTAAAGCCGCTCTGATGGAAACTTTTATGGATATTGAATATGGCGGAAAGTCTACTGGGTTTTGTGTATATAAATCTTCACATATGAAATATCAGTTTTCTAAAAACCAGACAAATATTTCTAAATTTATAGTAAAGTTTAAATTATTGGAAAGCTAACAGCTTAATAGTATCTTTCTTAAATAAAGAGGAGAAGGTTGTTTTTAGAATTATTGTCCTGTCGAATAAAGATCTCAACTATGAAATTCATATATCAAGTAATTTTTGTCTTTGGAATAGTGCTATTGTCTTTGAATCTGCAAGCTCAGCCCGGGGCGGTGGATTTAAGTTTTAATCCGGGTGATACAGGTTATGGGACAGGAACTAATGGTACTATTTATTCGACAGCGATTCAGATGGATGGGAAAATAGTTCTTGCAGGAAATTTTACAAAGTATAAGAACAATTTGTGCAATAACATTGCAAGGCTAAATTCAGATGGAACCTTTGATGGAAGCTTTAATTCTGGCAGCGGTTCAAATGGTGAAATTTACAGTATGCTACTGCAGCCTGATGGGAAGATTATCATCGCAGGCGAGTTTACTGTATACAATGGCACCACTGCCCGTAGAATTGCACGAATAAATACGGATGGCACTATTGACCCACTCTTTATTTCAGGATCAGGTTTTGATAATTATGTAACTGCATTATGTCTTCAAACTGATGGAAAAATAATAGTGGCTGGAGATTTCTACAATTACAAGGGTGCGGCAGCAAGATCAATGGTAAGAATTAACAATAATGGTAGTAGGGATACGAGCTTTAACATAGGTAACGGGCCCGATGATCTTATACATTGCATACACGTTCAAAATGATGGAAAAATACTTGTAGGTGGAGCTTTTTATGAATTCAACGGATCGAACAGGGTTGGGATAGTCCGGCTAAATAGTTCAGGAGTTGTAGATTATAGTTTCAATCCTGGTACAGGAGTGGGTGGATGGGTTGATGTTGTGACAACCCAACCGGATAATAAAATATTGATTGGCGGAAATTTTAACCCATATAATGGGGTTTATCGTAGCAATATCGCCAGGATCAACCCCGATGGTACACTTGATACCACATTTGACCCTGGTTTTGTTAGTTATCAAATAGCCACCATTAAAGTTTTACCTGATAGCAGTTTAATTGTATCGGGAGGAATAACTATGTTCAATTCTGTCAAGAAAGAACTAATTGTAAGAGTGTTTTCAAATGGAACAGTAGATACCACTTTTAATAAAAATGATATATTTTATCCTAGTGCATCTTATTCATACTCAACCAGCATTCAAAGTGATGGAAAAATTATCGTGGCTGGATCTTTTTCTGAATACGACGACATAGAGCAGAATAATATTGCCCGATTGAATTCAGACGGGAGTTTAGATTTGGCCTTTAATGAACAAAAGGGAGTAGGGATATCAGTTAAAAAAATATGGATACAGCCAGATTCAAAACTGATGATCTGTGGAAATTTCGGAAGTTATTTTGGTTATCCAATTGGAAGGATAGCACGATTACATCCTGATGGCGAAAGAGACACTAGTTTTAATAATATACAGGGAGCTAACATGGAAGTTAGAAATGTTTTACAACAACCTGACGGAAAATATATAATAACCGGTGGATTTACCAAGTACGATAATGTTGTCCGAGGCAGAATCGCCAGAATTAATTCAAATGGCAGCCTGGATACTACTTTTAATTCTGCAATTGGAGTCAATGGCGACATTTATGATTCTGTATTACAGCCAGATGGAAAAATAATTATTGTTGGAAATTTTCAATATAATGGAAATTCATCAAAATTCATTGCCAGAGTAAAACCTGATGGAACAATGGATACAGGATTTAATATTGGAACGGGTACAAATACTGGACCTCCTACAGCGGTTAATTTGCAACCTGATGGGAAAATAATTATCGGCGGTACTTTCACGAAATTCAATGGAGTAAATAGAAAAAATATAGCCCGGCTAAATTCAGATGGTAGTTTAGATATGAGTTTTAATCCGGGAACGGGTCCATCTGCCCAAATCACAAAAATTGAATTGCAACCTGATAATAAAATAATTATCGGAGGTGGATTTACTAGTTATAATGGAATTCAAATAAGGAATATTGCGCGTCTAAATCCAGATGGTAGTTTGGATCCAACTTTAAATTCTTACGCAGGGTTAAACTCTTGGTTTACTAGCCTAAAACTTCTGGCAAACGGAAAGATACTGATAGCCGGATATTTTACAAGTTACAATGGCATTTCAGTGCCTGGTATTTTTAGGGTAAATTCAGATGGCAATGTGGATCTGACATTTAATTCTGGTTCAGGACCTGACTCAGTTATTTACGCAATTGCAACTCAAAATAATGGGGATATCCTGGTAGGAGGTCTATTTAAATCAATCAATGGAATTGGCCGTAATCGTTTAGCCCGATTATTTGGAGGGGTGAATTCAATACATGAATTTTATCTTTCAAACGATATTAAAGTCTACCCCAATCCATGTAATGGCACATTGAATCTCGATTTCGTCTCCGACAATTTCAAATCATCGGATTGGATTATCGAATTAAGTGACATATCCGGAAGGAAATGCTTTGCAAGCAAGTTGGTTTCTGAACGAAGCATGCTAGAGCTTGGGCATCTCAGCCCAGGTGCCTACCTCATCAGAGTAAGGAACGGGCATGAAATGAGATCCGGTAAAATTATAATTACTGAATAAGGACGATACTACGCGAGAATTTTATAAATGTGATTTTTTTTTCCCGGAAAGCAGGGAAGTTTCGCGCGGAATGAGTCTGGCAGATGAATAGGCTTTCCAATTTTACAAATAAACGGCCTATTTACATATTAAGCCATCATTAATTTCTATTGTAAGCAACCCCCAAAATCATATGTATAAAAAATAGAAAAATGTATAAATTAATTTTGAAGCCAATCTTTATCGCTCCTACTCTTGTAGGAAAAGAGGGTACTTATAATAAATTTAAATTCAATGGAATTCCAGGTCATTGTACTTTCTCTGTGAGTGTGGTATAAATTGAGAAATAGGATTTTAGAAAGCAATATTGTAGTTAAATGAGCACTTTATACTGATTAATTCAGAAATAAGGAGTTACATTATTGAATATTGTAAATATAAATGAAACACAAAAGTAATTCGATATTACCAAATTCAAGGAGAGTAATTATGATAATAAATAGCTCATTTGCATTCTTTATTTTTCTACTGAATAGATTCTGATCCTAAACACTTTAATTCAAGTGAGGAATGTTTTTACTTTTAGCTTTTTCATCATTTTTACTACATTTTTCAGATTACTAATGTTTGGAGTATATTTCATAATGGCCTTAATATTAGATGCTTTGTGATAACCGCCTGATATTAGAATCGATTTTTCACACAGAGAAGCAAAGCCCGCTGCGCAAGCGGCACGAAGGTACAGAGGTTTTTTCCCACGGATCTCACGGAATTCACACGGAATTCACGGAATAAATATGAATATCACTAATCTTCGACCCCCTGTAATCTCCCTGAATGGGGACAAATTTTTGCTCTTTGAATCGATTGATTCAAAGATTAACCAGCATATATGCAGTTGGATACCAATATTAGGAAACCGAAATTAGGTTCGTAAGAACTCTTCGGACTTATTGAATTGAGAAAATCAGAAATTGTACATATATTTGTACATAATTATGTACATAAAATATAAGTCATGCTTACCACAACCTTGTCAGATTTCAGGAAAGATATCAAGAGTTACTTTGATCGTGTCACCACCAATTTTGAAACCCTGATCATCAATCGGGGTAAGGACAATGGGGTTGTGATCATGTCGTTGGCCGAGTATAATTCCTTGTGTTCAACCCAGCATGAATTTTCCTCGAAGAAAAACGAAAAACGACTGGATTCAGCCATTGAAAAGTTGAAGTCAGGAAAAAGGGGAGCGAAGAAACTTCTTGAAGAATGAAATACGTTTTTGTGGATTGGCTTTTTTTGCCACGAAGGCTCAAAGACTCTAAGTTGCTCGAAGGGTTTGAATAATCATTAATCCAACCTTTCTTTTTCCCGCAGATGAATTTAGATGTTTCCAGATTTTCGCAGAATGAATTCCGTGCTTTCCGTGTTTCCGATATTCCGCGTTGAATATTAATTTATCTATTTTTAACAACATGATAAAAACGTATTTCTACAAAGATCATTTAGAAACCCCAAGACTCAAAACTAGATTTCTAATTTTTGAAGACATCCCAAAATGGGCTAAGTTTTTTGAAGACAAAGAAGCAGTTGAACTCTTTCCTGATTTTGGATTGAAAACAGAAATGGAAAGATCAGGACATTGGATAGAAAAACAATTGTTGAGATATAAAGAAAAGAAGTTTGGAATGCAGGCATTGATCCATAAAGAATCAAATGAGTTTATTGGTCAATGTGGTTTACTTGCTCAAAAAATTGATGGCAAGGAAGAATTGGAAGTAGGGTATCATATTTTCAAAAAACATTGGGGAAATGGATATGCTCCGGAAGCTGCAAAGATGTTTATCAATTATGCAATTGAAAATAATTTATCGGAGTCAATAATTTCCATCATTGATATCAGAAATAAAAATTCTATGCGAGTTGCGGAAAAGAATGGACTTGTGAGGGAAAAGCAATGTACTTGGAATGGACTTGATGTTTTTGTTTACCGTATCGATAAAAAAATTTGAAGAAAATTTTTATTTAGAATAATAAATATCGACATGATCTTAGCCTGATAAGTCATCCATAAAAGGTTACCTCTTGTCCTTTTTAAGAGAAATCGTAAATATATAAAAATCAAATATATACAAACTAATTAATTTGTATACAACAAGTAATCAGGTAGTTGATATCTTATTACTTGCAGAATATCTTGTAAGTAGAGGGTTGTAATTAAATATGGTTGTGTATAACACAGATTAACAATGTTTTACGGTGCAAATTTGTTAAATATCAGATTATTATGTGTTTAACTTTTTTTCGAGTAAGAAATCACATGAAATAGGGATATTATCACTAACATTATTTAGGGGTAAAAATATTTTTGAGTCAATCCTTGTATTAACTTGTTATCCCCATAAATGCTCATAAAATCTGATTTTATAACATTTATCCTAATGAAACAATTATTAACTGAAACCTTTATTCCAAACCTTATGATTTACAATTTACCCAATTGTTGGATTAACACGAGATCTTCGTG
>JBBKWX010000053.1:0-9925 GCA_037969175.1 Bacteroidia bacterium
CCCGGTGGAGAAAAAGGATGTATCGGATATGAAATAGTGAGTCTGTCCGGTGCAATCATATTCAAGAAAACAGTTGCGCGCACTGATGAATATTTTACAGACGAATATGTTGTATTTGATAATAAATTACCTGCCGGAATCTATGCCCTCAGATTCATTCTGGAAAATGAAGTTCTGGTAAAACAATTATTAATTAAATAATAACAAGAAGACATAAAGACTGTATGAATCAAACATAGAGCAAACTCTTCTGGAAGTGAGAAATCCGTGAACGGGATAACTTCTAAAACCGGAAAGACATGAAAACGAATTATCCAAACCCCAGCATTAAACTGAATCATTCGGTCCGTGCATCATCGAATTTGAAATTTATTTCAGGGAAATCTTTTAAAGATCCCAGGACTAATAATGGATTTCTTCATGTGATGATCCTTACTTGCCTTTTTCTTGTCAGTAATTTCTCATCATTTGCACAATGTGTTTCTGCCTATCAGCTTGATTGGAGTAATCCGGCAACATACACAACAACTTGCGGAACTGTTGTACCCGCACAATGGACTGTAAAAAAAGATTCATGTAATTACTATTCTCCCATTATTAATGTAGGAGGAATGATAGGTGAACCCGATAAGGTTGTAAGCATAACAGTAAGAATAAATCAAAGCGGTAATCTATCAAATAATGACTTCGCATGGATACATTTCATAGTTAATGGAGCAATTCGAAAAATAAAAGTTGTACGAGGTGATACCGTTTCAGCTGTATTCACATATACGGATACCATTCATGTTCCCGCCGGTGGAAATTTCATGATACGAATCGCTTTGAAAACAGATCTCAATACCGAGTTTTGGCAAATCAAAAATGGCGATATCAGTGGTTGCATTTCAAGCACAGGAACATTGCCGGTTGAGCTCCTACGATTCTCTGCTACACTAGCTAAAGGGCAAGCTATCATTGAATGGGCTACTGCTTCAGAAATAAATAATTCACACTTCAGAATACAAAGATCCAGGGAAGCAGCTGAGTATATAGATATAGGAAGAAAAAATGGAGCAGGGAATTCAACAAGTACCATTTATTATACAACTGTTGATCTTAATCCAATAAAAGGATATAGCTATTACAGATTGATACAAACAGATTATGATGGAAAAGAAACTTACTATGGTCCTGTAGTATTGAAGAACCTCAGTAAAGAAAACAGCATAACTGTTTATCCTAATCCGGTTAGTTCAGGAACGACTAGTATTACTCTGGATAGAGTTTCATACTCAGGTAAAGTTTTGATCCATACTAGTTCCGGTAAATTATTTAAAGAAATGCAAATAACGGATACCGAAACCGGGCTTGTTGATCTTGATATCAATGGAATGGGCTCCGGAGTTTACTTTCTATCTGTTATCTATCCTGATTATATAGAACGAACAAAATTGGTGATAAAATAATTAGCTTCTGCGAATTATAGCTCCAAATTCTGACTCAAATGTTTTCATGAGTCTTTCCATACATGCGTCTATTTGCTTATCATTAAGTGTTGAATTATCATCCCTTAAATTAAAACTCACAGCATACGATTTTTTTCCGGCTTCAATTTTATCCCCTTCATAAATATCAAAGAGATTAATTCCTACAAGCAGTTTTTTTTCTGATCTGTAAGCAGCATCTTTCAACATTGAATAAGATACTTTCTTATCCAAAAGCAATGAAAGATCTCTTCTAACTTCCGGATATTTAGGAATATCAAGCATCTTCAGATCTTTATTAGAAGAGTATTTTAATAATGCATCCCAATTGAGATCGGCATATAATACATCTTTACCCAGATCAAACTTCTTCGCTAATTTGGATTGAACCAAACCAAAACTTGCAATTACTTTTTCACCCTTTTTATATACCAAGCCTTGAGAAAATAACTCGTCTGAAATAGTATCAGTCAAAAATATATTTTCATTCAAGCCCAATCTTTCAAAAACGTTTACAACAAAACTTTTCAAATAATAAAAAGTGGATCTTTTTTGAACACCCGACCAACTTTCAGATTCCCTATTACCATTCATGAAAAGTGAAAGATGCGTATTTTCAACGTATCCTTTTTCTGCTTTATGATATGTTTTGCCAAACTCATATAATCTTAGATCAGCTGCTCTTCTGTTCTTATTGTACTCCAATACTTCGAGTCCTGAAAATAGCATCGTTTGTCTCAACACATCCAGATCCTGACTCAATGGATTAAGGATCTTTACTCTTTCCTTTTCATTGAAGCTATTTATCCCAATATGATTTGAACTTTTCGTTAGCGAATTTGCCATGATCTCATAAAAGCCATTGCTGCTTAAATAATTTGAGATCACTTCTTTTACATTATCTCTCTTCAAGCCAAAACCTTCTACCATACTGGCATTCAGCTTGCCTTTCAACTCTACTTTATCATATCCATAAATCCTCAGCAACTCCTCCACGATATCAATCTGTCTGTTAACATCAACTTTACCTGTAGGAACAGAAAGCGTATGTTCTTCCTCATTTGATTTGAGTATTTCAATTCCCGTATCCCGCATGATCCCTCTGAATATTGGATCTGGAAAAGCAACACCTGCGATCTCTTCAGCTTTGATCATGTTAAAATTGACCAATGCATTTTCAACAGGTTGAGGGTAGTTATCAAATATGGCAGAAACAATTTTACCTCCTGCAATTTCCTGAATCAATAATGCTGCTCTTTTTAATGCGTAAGGTGTCAGTTTTGGATCTACGCCACGTTCGTAGCGATAGGCTGCATCCGTATGGAGATCATGAAGCTTCACGGTCTTGCGAATACTTTGAGAATTAAAAAAAGCAGATTCAAGAAAAACCTGTGTTGTTATTTCAGTTACTCCTGAATTCAATCCTCCATAAACTCCGGCAATACACATTGTAGAATTTTCATCGCAGATCATCAGATCAGTTGAAGACAATTTTTTTTCAGATTCATCAAGAGCAATAAACTTGCTCCCTTCTGCAACTGTTTTGATCTTAACAACTTTTCCTACAATTTTCCCGGCATCAAATGCATGCAATGGATGACCGGTTTCATGTAATACAAAGTTTGTGATATCAACTATGTTATTGACCGGTTTAAGGCCAATGAATTTTAATTTTTGTTGCAACCAATCAGGAGAAGACGCCACGTTCACATCATCAATCCTTATCCCCATATATCTTGGACACTTTTCGATATCTTCAACAATGACACTGAAACCGGCAGTACCTTTTCCTTCTTCAAATTTCTCAATTGAAGGAAGAATCAATGTATAAAAAGCTTCACCTTGATGTTCTTTCGCATTCATTACAGCAACCAAATCTCTTGCAACTCCAATATGCGAAGTTGCATCATTCCGGTTTGGTGTCAATCCAATTTCAAGAATATGATCCGGTTTAATACCGTAATGATCTGCAGCAGGACTGCCGATCACTAGATCTTCAGGCAACACTACAATACCATCATGGCTTTTCCCAAGACCCAACTCATCTTCAGCACATAACATCCCTTCTGATACCTCTCCTCTGATCTTGGATTTTTTAATTTCCAAAATTTCTCCATCACCAGGGTATAATACAGATCCAACTCTGGCAACCAATACTTTTTGACCTTCTGCAACATTGGGAGCACCGCAAACAATATCTAATAAATTTTCTTCACCAACATCTACTTTCGTCAACTTGAGCCTGTCAGCATTTGGATGCTGAACAACACTTTTCACCTGTCCTATCACCACTCCTACAAGTCCGCCCTTAATAGAATCAAGCTGTTCTATACTCTCAACTTCCAACCCACAATGCGTCAGCAATTCTGCTACATGATCGGGATTGAGATCTGCGGATGGACTGATATATTGTTTAAGCCAGTTGAATGAAATTTTCATAAATATCTCTTATCGTAGCCGCAAAAATAAGAATTTCCTGTAGCCTTCCTGCAATTAACTGATCTTACTCCAGTTTCTGCTGTCTGAGTGCAAGCTTTCAAATCGCTTTGTGATCATATTGTTTGATGAGGATATCATTGCAGGATCTGTATCCAGCAGCTCTGTAGCAGCCTGTCTGGCCAACTCCAGGATCTTGGCGTCTTTTCCCAGATCCGCCAAATGCAAACCTATATCTCCACTTTGTTGAGTTCCCATGAGATCTCCCGGTCCCCTTAACTTTAAATCAACTTCAGCTATCTCAAATCCATCTGTAGTTTTCACCATGGTTTCAATTCGGACCTTTCCTTCATGACTCAGTTTATGTGATGTCATCAACACACAATAGCTTTGATCCGCTCCTCTCCCTACTCTACCCCGGAGTTGATGCAATTGTGAGAGACCAAACCGTTCTGCATTTTCTATGATCATAACCGATGCATTTGGAACATTTACCCCAACCTCGATGACCGTTGTTGCAACCATGATATGCGTTTCACCTCTTACAAAGCGATTCATTTCAAACTCCCTCTCTGCCGGTTTCATCTTTCCATGCACAATACTCACTTGATATTGTGGTTTCGGAAAAGCTTCGCTAATAATATCAAAACCTTCCATCAGATTCTTCAGATCCAATTTTTCACTTTCCTGTATCAATGGATACACAATATAAATTTGCCTTCCTAAAGCAATTTCTTTTTTCAGAAATTGGAAGAGCTCAAATCGTTTATTGTCATATCGATGCAAAGTTAAAATGGGTTTGCGCCCCGGAGGTAATTCATTGATTATCGAAACATCGAGATCGCCATATAAAGTCATAGCCAGTGTACGAGGAATTGGAGTAGCCGTCATGACTAAAACGTGTGGCGGTTTTTGATTTTTCTCCCACATCTTAGCTCTTTGTTCCACACCAAACCGATGCTGTTCGTCGATTATCACCAAGCCAAGATCCTTGTATTGAACGCTACCTTCAATCAAAGCATGCGTACCGATCAATATATCTACCTCACCTGTTGTAGCAGCTTCAAGAATTCTTTTTCTCTCTTTGCCTTTTATATTTCCCGTCAATAATTCAACCCGCAAATCCAAACCTGTGAGTAATGCAGAAATAGATTCTAAATGTTGCATTGCCAGGATCTCAGTAGGCGCCATTAAGCAAGCTTGCGTATTGTTATCAATAGCAATCAGCATACACAATAATGCTACTATGGTCTTTCCACTACCAACATCACCTTGCAGCAATCTGTTCATTTGAAATCCACTTCCCATGTCAGTACGGATCTCACGTACTACTTTCTTTTGTGCTTCTGTCAGTTGGAAAGGTAAATGGGAATGATAAAAATTATTAAACTGATCACCTACAATAGAAAAAATATGACCGTTAAGTTTTTCTGTTCTGCTTTGTTTTGATTTTAATAGTCTGAGTTGGATGTAAAACAATTCATCAAACTTTAATCGATAAGTTGCATTCCGAATATCATCTGTGGTATCCGGTGTATGTATGAGATTGATCGCCTTGATCCGATCGATCAATTTATAGTTCTCTTTGATGTTTACCGACAGCGTTTCGGGCATTTGATCCGGCATCTGAGACAAGATCTGTTTGATGATCTTATAGATCCCTTTACTATCTAAACCAAAGGGTTTCATTTTTTCTGTACTGGAATATACAGGCTGATATCCTTGTGCGGGACCGGCATTGAAATCACTAAACAATTCCATATCCGGATGTACCATTTGCAATTTGCGGTTAAATATTCCCGGCTTCCCAAATAAAACATATTCCACTCCTTCCTGTAGCCAGGTCTTAAAGTATTTTACCCCTTGAAACCAAGCAAGATCCATCACCCCCGCTCCATCACTGAATTCAGCTGTAAGACGTTGCTGTCTTCCCTGACCTTGTAATGAAATGTTTTTTACTTTTCCCTTTAACTGAACATAATGCATCTCCGGATTCAATTCTTTTATTGAATAGAATCTGCTTCGATCAACATAACGAAAAGGGTAATGGTGGAGCAGATCACTGGCAGTAAAAACATTCAACTCCTTATTGAATAATTCTGCCCGCTTTGGTCCAACACCTTTTATAAATTCAATGGGTGTGTCGAAAAAACTTTGACGCATAAGTATAGCATCAAAAATACAATTAATTCAATGTAGTTTTAAAATGATTTAAATTACCGATAACTCGCTTATCATGTTGTTATATTATAATGCAACCAGAGAATCTGAATTTAAACAGTTCAAATACGTTCAATTTCGCATTCCTTAAAAATAGAGAATAAAAAAAAGGCACCTCTCGGTGCCTTTGAGTATAGGATAGTAAATATATTATGCCTTTTTTACGTTCACGGCGTTCTGACCTTTACGACCATCGATTACCTCATATTGTACGGTATCGTTTTGGCGAATTGGTTCCGCTAAACCGCTTTGGTGTACAAAAATATCTTCGCTGTTATCGTCTTCAACAATAAAACCAAATCCCTTAGATTCATTGTAAAATTTTACTTTTCCTGTTTTCATGATCTTAATGTAATATTTACTAATTTGAAAATTAATGATCTTGACTTTCAAGATCCATTTGTTTCATTGCGAATTTTAGAAAGAATTTTAAAAAATAAAATCACATGAAAGTACCAATTTTGCTGTTTTATCTGTTTTTCTTGAGTTTTCAGCCTATTCTTGGGGGTGATATCCGATATGTAACCGTTGGAGATGCCAAAGCTTTACAAGAACTTTTTAAAAATCCTGTTGATTCAATTGATATCAATCTGGTTACCGGAGAATATGATTTCAGGACTTTGGCGGGCAAGGAAAATACATGCGCTAATTGCGAGATCATGAACACACAGGTTCATTATACATACGGTCTTCACATCCGTGGTAATTATGTGAGGATCTCTGCGAAGACAGGTGCAGAAGTGCTCTTCAAAACAAATTCAGGATACGGGATTTATGTCGATGGAGTGAAGAATTTTCAATTAGAAAATCTAGCGATCACTGCAGGAAAAAGAGATACAAGCGAAAAGGCATCTTCAGCTGCAATTGTCATCAAAAACAGCATTGCCAATTTGAGACAAATAACCATTTATGATAATATAGGTGATTCAACAATTCTGGCCAAAAACACAGTTGGTATCATTGGTATTTGTGGAAGAGAAGGAGCCGACATTAGCATAGAAAATTGTTATATCCGGAGAAATTCATGGGACGGAATTGCACTGTATCGGGATGCTACAGCTAGAATTTACAGTAGTGTCATTGATGGTGTGGACAAAGCAAAAGCAACAGAAGCGGGCGGAGGAAGAGGCGTTGGCATTGGTGTGACGCATAGTGCTAAGGCAGAGATCAGAAATAATTTGATCCGAAACTATTGGAAAGGGATAGGTGTCTTTGCGGATGCGCAGGCTATAATTCAATTTAATATTATTGAAGATATTCTCGCTTGGGGAATTGCATTATGGGAAGCCGGAGATGGCCGAGCAAATGCAGTAATACATGGCAATGTGATCATGGAAACGGGAGCATGCGGTGTCAGTATAAGTGCAGGTGCAAACTCTGCTGCAATAAGCACTTTGTCGGAAAACTTAATTATACACACTGCCCAGAATCCAAAGTATGATGAATCAGATTACTATTGTCATCAATGCGCATTAGCATTACATAAGGTTCCAAAAGGATTTAATATGAAAGATAATGTATTCTTTGGGAATAGGGTAGGCAAAGATTATCTACCGGAATACAATAATTCCTTCGAAGATATGATGCAGGCTTTACTTTCGAAAAAAGAACTTTTCAGAGGAAGACTGTGGTACGAAATCTCCAAATTTAATGCGTACAATCCTCAGAATTAGAATTATTCCTTTTCTAATTTCTCAGAATCCATCTTTGTGGTATCCAAGGTAAAATTAATTGGGATATTGTAAGAAACCTTTACTGCTTTCCCTTTCTGGGTACCCGGTTTCCATGCAGGCATTGCATTTACTACACGTAATGCTTCCGCGTTTATAGGTTCGTTCACACCACGAATAACTTTAGCATTCGTAATATTACCTGCTGTATCAACAATGAAATTGATGAATACTTTTCCGCTTACTCCGGTTTCTTTTGCTTCCGCAGGATATTTAATGTTTTCCCGAAAATACTTCATCATTCCTTCAATTCCTCCCGGAAATTCAGGCATGTTTTCAACTATTGTAAAAACATCATCACCCTGTACAGGTTTCATGTCGACCTTTATATCTGTCACCTCAGAATTCTGAGCTGAAATATTAAAAGCAGAAAGCAAAACAACTACTAAAAAAAGGATTAGCTTTTTCATTTTGATCAGATTGAATTTTGTCCCAGCAAGATCACCGGATTCTCCATAAAGGTACGGAAGGTCTGCAAGAATTGAGCACCTGCTACTCCATCAACAACTCTATGATCGCATGACAAGGTTACTTTCATGATATTCCCCGGCACTACCTGTCCATTCTTCACAACCGGCTTTTGTTGTATCCCTCCTATTGCAAGAATACAAGCATCAGGTGTATTTATTATGGCAGTAAACTCATCTATACCAAACATTCCCAGATTAGAAATGGTGAATGTGTTTCCCTCCCAATCGGCAGGCTGAAGCTTTTTATCTTTTGCTCTTTTTGCAAATTCTTTTACTTCTACCCCGATTTGAGATAATGTCTTTCCATCAGCAAAACGAACAACAGGAACCAGCAATCCTTCTTCAACAGATACTGCAATTCCAATATGCACATGTTTGTTGATTCTGATCTTATCTCCCATCCAGGCACTATTGATCTTTGGATGGTGTCTCAAGGCTAATGCGGTAGCTTTAACTACGAAATCATTGTAAGAGATCTTAACCGGAGAGATTGCATTAATGCTTTCACGTGCATCAATTGCTCTGTCCATATCTATTTCAATGGTAAGATAAAAATGAGGGGCTGTAAATTTGCTTTCAGCAAGCCGTTTTGCAATGGTCTTACGCATCTGAGAAACCGGAACTTCTTCAAAGCTTTCTTCCGCCTGGAAAGTAGGACTCATTTGCATTGAACCGGCAGCAAAAGTACTCGGCTTAAACCAATCGATATCTCTCTTAACTATTCTTCCATTTTCACCACTGCCCATCACACGCCCCAGATCTATTCCTTTTTGTTCGGCAAGTTTTCTGGCTAATGGAGAAACTTTCAATCTTGAATCATCTGAGCTTGAAGTTTCAGGCGCTACAGATGTTGCTTCCGGTGCAGACGCTTCAGCTTTTGGAGCTTCTGCAGGTTTCGCTGCTTCCACTTTTTTCTCCTCTTTTTTCTCCTCTTTCTTCTCCTCTTTCTTTTCCTCTTTCTTTTCTTCAGGAGCTGCGCTCGTCTTCTTCGCAGTTTCTTCAGCAAGTAATTCTTTGTAATCTTCCCCTGCTTCTCCAACAATTGCCAGAACGCCGTCTACCGGAGCAGCTCCACCTTCTTCAACTCCGCGATAAAGCAATATACCATCATGATAAGATTCATACTCCATGGTAGCTTTATCCGTTTCTATCTCAGCAACCAATTCACCGGATTTGATCTTATCCCCTACTTTCTTATGCCACTTGGATACAACTCCCTCAGTCATCGTATCACTCATCTTGGGCATTCTAACTATCTCTGCCATTTTTTCTGATTGTATATTTAATCTAAAATATATGGATAATCTTCCTGAACATAAACATCCTTGTACAACTCATCTATAGTTGGATACGGAGAATCTTCTGAGAACTGAACTGAATCCTCAACAATCTCTTTCACCCTTTCATCGATGACCGTAATTTCAGCTTCTGTCGCAAACTTATTCTTAAGTATAGTTTGTTTTACTTTTTCAATCGGATCTGCTCCTTTGTATTTTTCAACTTCATCCTTAGATCTGTATTTTGCAGGATCAGACATTGAATGCCCTTTATATCTGTAAGTCAACATTTCAAGAAATGTAGGGCCGTCTCCTTTTCTAGCGCG
>JBBKWX010000054.1:0-3003 GCA_037969175.1 Bacteroidia bacterium
GAAATATCCGGAGTTCCAGCTTCGAATTTAAAAGGTAACTCATTGTAAGTTGTCTTTTCAAAAGTGACATTGCTGATCATTTCTCCACCACCCATATAAGGAGGAAGTTCATTCAAAAGATCTTCTTTGCCATATAATACGCCTATACCTGTTGGGCCATAAATTTTATGACCGGAAAAGACAAGTAAGTCTACATCTAAAGCCTGGACATCAATACGGATATGGGGTGCAGCCTGAGCCGCGTCAAGCATTACACAAATCCCTTTAGCCTTTGCTTTGCTGATAATATCTTTAACCGGATTGATCGTTCCCAATGAATTGCTAACATATGCAAGGGATAGGATCTTAGTCTTTTCGTTCAGTAAATTATCCAGATCATCAAGAATCAGTTCTCCTTTTTCATTGATAGGGATAACTTTTAATTCTGCAGATCTTTCTTCACAGATCATTTGCCAAGGAACAATATTACTATGATGTTCCATCGCTGTGATCAGGATCTGATCACCTTTGTTAATAAATTTTCTACCGAATGTTGAAGCAATTAAATTAATTCCTTCTGTTGTACCACGGGTGAAAATAATTTCCTTTGTATGTTTTGCATTAACGAATGCCCTTACTTTTTCCCGGGCAAGTTCAAATGCATCTGTCGCACTTTGACTCAGAAAATGAACTCCCCGATGCACATTCGAATTAAGATTCCGATAATATGAATCTATTGCATCTATAACACTATTGGGCTTTTGGGTAGTAGCAGCATTATCAAGATAAACCAGATCCTTGCCATAAACCTGCCGACTGAGAATAGGGAATTTTTCTCTGATCCTGCGATGTTCTTCGGCACTAAAGACCTTATCTTTTATGACTGCACTCTGTTCCATTTTAGTTTTGTATTCCTGTTTGTAATTTGGAAGAAAGTTTTGCCAACAAACTTTCCCGTAATTCAGGTATTCGGATGTTTTCCAATACATCTGCCGCGAAGGCATGGATCAACATTTCTTTCGCCATTTCTTCTCCAATTCCTCTGGATCTTAGATAGAATAATGATTCGGAATCTATCTCTCCGGTAGTAGCTCCATGAGAACACTTCACATCATCAGCAAAGATCTCCAACTGAGGCTTCGCGTAAATATGCGCGTCATCGGAAAGCAGAATATTTTTATTTTCCTGAAATGCGTTAGTCTTCTGAGCATCTTGCCTCACAAATACTTTTCCATTAAATACAGCAGTCGCTTTATCATTGATAACACCTTTGTAAAGCTCATTGCTCTGACAATGCGGTGCATCATGATCCATTACGGTATGGTTATCTACCAACTCGTTTCCTTGTGGCAGATACAAGCCATACAAATGCGTTTCACAACCTTGTTCAGCCAGACGAATATTCAGATCATTACGAATGAATCCACCATTCAGGCTAAATGTATTTATAGAAAAACGACTATCTCTGTTTTGTTCTACTTCTACTCGATTTACATGTACAGAATTAGTCGACTCATCCTGGATCAATTCATACTCTATCTCCGCATTTGCCGCAACTCTGATCTCTGTTAAAGAATTACAAAAAGTAGAAGCTGATGCTCTGTTCAATGTCTGATAGGTCGCAGCAATTTTAATGCTGCTGCTTTGTTCAGCATTGATAAAAGTATATGGGAATGAAGCTGAATTTTTTTCTGATGAAGTATTGATAAAGATCAAATGCAAAGCTTTTTCAGCGATTACATTTTTTTCTATTTGTATGGATAAACCATCACCTGCAAATGCTCTGTTAAGCAGACTAAGCGCCTGCTCCTGCAATCTTTCTTCAGTTAAAACAAATGTTGCCTTTTTTGAATCTGATTGAGAAAGTGGGCTGATATTTACACCTTCTAGACTGGTATATTCATCAGAAAGTGATGCAGAAAAATAGCCATTTACGATGACCAGATTTATAGCATCATTAGCACTCCATTTTAAAGCTTCAATATTTTCGCGCTGAATATTTGTATCAGCAAGTGCAATGTTATATTCACCTGTGATCATATTTCTAAGAGGTGCATACTTCCATTCTTCATGCTTTATTGCAGGTAATCCCAATTGTTCAAATGCAGTAAAAGCAGACTTTCTTTCAGAGACAGAAATAAAACCCGGAAGAATATTGTTGTTCAATAACTTTTCCAGTTCTGTTTCAGAAATGCCGTTAATTACAGACTTTGTTAATAGCTCACTCATCTCTTGGCTCTATACGTTTGCACTCTCAATGTTTTCAGCCTTGATCCAATCGTAGCCTTTCTCTTCTAATTCCAATGCCAGTTCTTTCGGACCGGATTTTACGATCTTTCCATTATAAAGTACATGAACAAAATCAGGAACGATATGATCAAGTAAACGTTGGTAGTGCGTTACAACGATCACTGCATTATCTTTGCTTTTTAATTTGTTGACACCATTTGATACAATACGTAACGCATCTATATCGAGACCGGAATCCGTTTCATCAAGGATAGCAAGTTTAGGTTGCAGCATCGCCATTTGAAAGATCTCATTTCTCTTTTTCTCACCACCTGAAAATCCTTCATTCACTGAACGAGAAGTAAGACTTTTATCGATCTCAACAAGTGCCATTTTTTCACGCATCAATGTCAGGAAATCTTTAGCATCCAAAGGAGCCAGTCCATTATGTTTGCGTATTTCGTTCACTGCGATCTTCAGGAAATTTGCATTGCTTACTCCGGGTATTTCTATCGGATATTGGAATGCCAGAAATACACCTTCACGAGCTCTGTCTTCTGGAGACATGTCAAGCAGGTCTTTTCCCTCGTAACTTACAGAACCTTCTGCAATCGTATAATCTTCACGTCCGGCAAGTACATTTGCAAGCGTAGATTTTCCGGAGCCATTGGGACCCATGATCGCATGTATTTCACCCGGCTTTACTTCCAGATTTATTCCTTTGAGGATCTCTTTTTCCCCGATGTTCACTTTCAGGTTTGATATCTTAAGCATCAAATCGTTATTTATAATTTA
>JBBKWX010000055.1:0-139530 GCA_037969175.1 Bacteroidia bacterium
AGCAATTCAGGAGCATTTTTGATGAAGACAGATTCTGCAGGAAATCAGATCTGGTATCAAACTTACTCTGGATTTGGTGTTACACAAGCAAAAAGCATGAATGTGAATCCGGATGGTACGATCATGATCATAGGTTTTCAAAGTGATTCTACGGGAAGCAATGATATCTGGCTGGCTAAGCTGGATGCATCAGGAAACATGATCTGGGAGCAAAAATACGGCGGAAGAGATAATGATTATGGAATGAATGTTTTTGATATACCCGGGGGAGATTACATGATCACCGGAGATACCAGATCGAATTCGATAGGGGGTTATGATATTTATGCAGCCAGAATTGGACCTTTGGGAAATGTGATCTGGAATATTCTATTAGGAGATAGTCTTAATAATGGCTGCCAGGGTGCGATCAAATGCAATGATGGTTCGATCCTGATCTATGGTGAAACAGAAGTATATTCCGGTTCTCCGTTCAATTATTATTTTACAAAAATTGATACTTCGGGGAATGTGCTATGGACCAATACTCAAGGCGGCCTTGGCTCTGATGCAGCCTTCACTGCTGTCGAGATCAATGGAGGATATGTTTTTGGAGGATATTCTAACAGTGATAATCCGGGATCTCCGGTACGGGCCGTGCTATGTAAAACAGATCTGAGTGGAAATATTCTATCCGAAGTGGTCCATGGGGCGGGAGGGATTCATATCATCTATTCGATCTATGATGTGCCCGGTATCGGACTATTTAGTGGGGGCAGTAGTACATTAAATGGAAATGATGTCTTTCTTATTCATTCAGATTTCAACGGCCTGGTAACAGTCCCGTCCATACTTACAGAGCATAGAACCGACATTTATCCCAACCCTGCAACTGAGTCTTTCAGAATAAAAGATCTTAAAAGGGATGATCTGGTCAGGATCTATGATGTGTATGGGAAATGTCAGTTTCACGTAAAAGTTGATTCTAATGAAGAAATAAGTCCCAAGCTCAAAAACGGCTATTATCTGGTTCATATCCTTTCTGTAACCAGAAACTATTCGCTCCCATTAATCATTAATGATCATCAATAGATTTCTTTATTTGAATTTTTTGGATAAATTTGAAGCCTAACTCAATTACCAAAATGAAAAAACTTTACTCATTGGCTTTGAGCTTGATCATTGCATTAAGTATCAATGCACAAGCCCCTGTGCTTACCGATATCACAACCAATCTCCTTGGTGATATCAATTTCCAGATTGACGCACATGTAAAAGTGATCAATCCCGGATCTTCTGATATGCTGTTATTGGTTGAAAGAACAATTGATGATCTGACTCCCGGACATTACAGCAATTTTTGTTTTGGACCCAGTTGTTATGGTCCGGTTACAAGCATTGCTCAGGATACGGTTACTCTTTCTGCAGGAAATAATGATAATACGTTTAAAGGAACTTTGAGTCCATATGGTATTGTTGGAAATAGCAATGTGACCTATTGTTTTTATGATTATCGCAATATGTCCGATTCGGCTTGTGTTACCTTTAATTATATGATTACCGGTGTTGGAATAAGTGAAAGTTCATCTGTTGAAGAAGGACTTTCAGTTCCTTATCCAAACCCTGCAGATAAAATGAGCACTTTTTCATATCGCGCAAGCAATACTTCAGAGACACTTTCCATGATAATTTATAATGTGGCAGGTGCTATGGTGTACAAACAAGAGCTTGAAGGCAACGCAGGAGCAGCAATTCTCATTACATCTGAATTGCCATCAGGAATCTATGTGACCCGATTAGAGTCGGATAGCCAGGTTTTTGGTACCCGTAGGCTAGTTGTAGCGCATAAGAATTAATATTTCAATTAAGACACCCTGCCCGCAGATATGATCTGCGGGCTTTTTATTGTTTATAAATTCCTTAAAGCAATGCTCATCAGAACAGGTTGCCGAGAATAAAATTTGTAATTTAGCCGCCCTTCGTTTAAGAAAGAAAGATGCCGAAAGTAACACGAAAACAAGATGCCCTCGATTATCATTCATCCGGAAGACCGGGTAAAATAGAGGTCGTACCGACTAAACCTTATAGCTCACAAAGTGATCTGGCACTTGCCTATTCACCGGGTGTTGCAGAACCTTGTTTGAGGATTGCAGAAAATCCGGAAGATGTTTATAAATATACGGCGAAAGGAAATCTGGTTGCTGTTATCTCTAACGGAACCGCTGTGCTGGGTTTGGGAGATATCGGTCCTGCTGCATCCAAGCCGGTGATGGAAGGTAAAGGATTGCTTTTCAAGATCTTTGCTGATATTGATGTCTTTGATATTGAAATTGATGAGACAGATGTAGAGCAGTTTGTCAGAACTGTTAAAGCGATCTCTCCAACTTTTGGTGGGATCAACTTGGAAGATATTAAAGCACCGGAGTGTTTTGAGATAGAAAGACGCCTCAAAGAAGAGCTGAATATTCCGGTCATGCATGATGATCAGCATGGAACAGCAATTATCTCAGCTGCAGCTTTACTCAATGCACTTGAGTTGGCAAAAAAGAAAATTGGTAAAGTTTTGATTGTGGTAAATGGAGCAGGAGCCTCTGCAATATCCTGCGCCAAGCTGTATTTATCTCTGGGTGCAAAACTTGAGAATATTGTGATGGTGGATAGCAAAGGTGTTATCACGAAAGATAGAGACAATCTGGATGCCTCAAAAAAGTTCTTTGCGACCTCCAGGAAAAAGCTGATAACCCTTGAAGATGCCATGAAAGACGCAGATGTTTTTCTTGGATTATCCAAAGGCGATGTGGTTACTCAGAAAATGGTGAAATCTATGGCGAAAAACCCTATCGTTTTTGCTTTGGCAAACCCGGATCCGGAAATTGCATATGACCTCGCGGTAGCTTCCAGAAAAGATATTATCCTTGCTACAGGTCGTTCTGATTATCCCAATCAGGTGAATAACGTTCTTGGTTTTCCATATATATTCCGTGGTGCTTTGGATGTAAGAGCAACACGTATCAATGAAGCTATGAAGCTGGCAGCTGTTAGAGCACTGGCTGAACTTACCAAGCAACCTGTTCCGGAGATCGTGAACCTGGCATACAATGAAAAGAACATGGTTTTTGGCAGGGATTATATTATTCCTAAACCTCTTGATCCAAGACTAATAATTCATGTGGCACCTGCAGTTGCAAAGGCTGCTATCGAATCCGGTGTAGCACAACATAAGATCACAAATTGGGAAGAATATTCCGAGGAGCTGGGTAAAAGGCTTGGACTTGATAATAAGCTGATTCGGGTTATCACAACAAAAGCAAAGCAAAATCCGAAGCGTGTTGTGTTTGCTGAAGCGGATACCTATAAGATCCTTAAAGCAGCTCAAATTGTTCGCGATGAAGGAATTGCGATTCCAATTTTACTAGGCAATGTAGAAAAGATCCAGAAGCTGATCGAAGAGAATAATCTGGATCTGGGCGACACTACCATCATTGACCCCAGAGCAGATGAGGATAAATTGAAAAGGTTTGGTGAACTTTTTTTCAAGAAAAGAGGTCGCAGAGGGTTTACTCTATATGAAGCTCGAAAGATCATGCGTGAACGTAATTATTACGGCGCAATGATGGTGGAGATAGGAGAGGCAGATGCTTTGATCTCCGGGCTTACCCGTAAATACAGTGATACAATTCGTCCTTCGCTGCAGATCATTGGTACAGATAAAGAGATTAACAGAGTAGCCGGAATGTATATCATGGTGACCAAGAAAGGTCCTGTTTTCTTTGCGGATACAACGATCAATGTGAATCCGACAGTGGATGAACTGGTTGAAATTACTGTGTTGACAGCCAAGGCTGTTCAGCAGTTCAATATAAAGCCAAGGATAGCATTGCTTTCCTTTTCAAATTACGGAAGCTCTGAAGATCCCAATGCAAAGAAGATAAGTCTGGCGGTTGAAAAACTCCATGAGAAATATCCTGAACTGATCGTTGATGGAGAGTTACAGGGTAATTTTGCTTTAAACACTAACTTATTGGAAGATAATTTTCCATTTTCATCCTTGGTGAATGGAGGAGCAAATACCTTGATTTTCCCGAATCTGGATTCAGGAAATATTTCTTACAAACTGCTTCAGGAATTGGGTGGTGCCGAGGCCATCGGTCCCGTTTTATTGGGTCTCAAAAAAGCTGTGCATATTCTTCAACTGGGAAGCAGTGTTAGGGAAATTGTAAATATGATCACCATTGCAGTGGTTGATGCACAAAGCAGAGATCGCAAATGATAGAATTTCTTGAGGGCAGATTGATCGAAAAAACACCCACACATCTGGTGATAGATGTAGGAGGCGTTGGTTATTTTGTAAATATTTCGCTGTACACATACGGCAAAGTTGGAACGGAAGAGAAGATCAAAGTACATACGCATCTGAGTATCAAAGAAGATGCACATACCTTATATGGTTTCTTGGAAAAAGAAGAAAGAGAGTTGTTCAGACAATTGATCTCTGTAAATGGGGTGGGTGCCGGAACCGCTAGGATGATCTTATCATCACTTAGTCCTTCGGAAGTATCACAGGCTATAGCAAAAGGTGATGCAGGAACTTTACAGCGAATCAAAGGAATTGGAGCCAAATCGGCATTAAGGATTATTATTGATCTGAAAGATAAGATAAGGACAGATGATAGTCATTTACTTTTGAAAGGTTCAGGCAATACCATGCGAGATGAGTCGTTAAGTGCACTCCTTGCCTTAGGTTTTGGTAAAGCCCAGATTGAAAAGGTAATGGATGGATTGGCTAAAAAAGGCGAATCTCCTTCAACAGTGGAGGAATTGATAAAACTAGCATTGAAGAACCTTTGATAAGGAGTATTTTAGTAAAACAAGAGTAGATTAATTTGTATAATTTAGGCCCTTCAAACAGGGTTTTTTATTTTTCATCTGAACAATAACAAGTGTGATTCGGAGTAAATAAAATATAAGGACAGGAAAAGGATTGAACAGTTTTATTAAATATTTCGGCGGAATGGGAGCCGCCGGTGTTATGCTTACGGGTGTATGGGCTGCTGCACCTGTTCATCTTAGCAAGAATTTTTTGGATCCGATGACCATGGCTCCGGCAGATTCTGATTCTACAACCCTGCCTTATCCTTTTCCGGATAATATCGCAGATCCTTTCTCGAATAGTGGTTCTCAAAGTCCCATGTATATGGGCGATCCTTCAAATGTGAATACCACGATTGAATATGATCCCTTTGACCGGCAATACAACATCAATCAAAATATTGGATCCATGTTTTACAGGAATCCTTCTTATATGCGATTTGATGATTTTGTAGAACAGGAATTTAGAAATTCTACACGAAATTACTGGAAGCAGAGAGCAGGAGAGGAAAGTCAGGTTGGCCGTAAAGGACTGATTCCGAAATTACATGTGGGTGGCCAGGTCTTCGACAGGATCTTTGGAGGAAACACGATAGATATAAGACCTCAGGGATCAGCCGAGCTGGTTTTTGGAGCTAATATTTCCCGAAATGAAAATCCTTCTCTGCCTGAAAAACAAAGAAGTCTTAGCACATTCGATTTTAAGGAAAAGATCCAGATGAATGTGATCGGAAATATCGGCGACAAACTAAAGATCACAACAAATTATAATACAGAAGCGACATTTGATTTTGAGAATCAGATGAAGCTGGAATACACCGGATACGAAGATGAGATCATTAAAAAGATAGAAGCAGGTAACGTAACGCTTCCATTGACAGGCTCATTGATAACAGGAAGTCAAAGTCTTTTTGGAATAAAAACAGCGCTTCAGTTTGGTCGATTAACCATGACCTCGGTATTTAGTCAACAAAAGGGAAAGACTTCATCAGTGCGCGTTACAGGTGGAGCTCAAACAAGTACATTTGATATTGCAGCTGATCAGTACGAAGCCAATAAACACTATTTTATTTCTCAATATTTTAGAGATAATTATGAAATTGCATTATCAAATTTGCCTATCATAAATTCTCCGGTAAACATTAACCGAATAGAAGTTTGGGTAACAAATAGAACAGGCGTAGTTGACAATACAAGAAATATTGTAGCTTTCATGGATTTGGGAGAAAGGAATTTCTATAACCAGGGAAGTATCATTCAACCCAACCCGAACGCTCCGATCTACCCAACAGATTCTGCCAATACACTCTATTCAGAACTTGTTACGAATTACAATCAGATACGAGATATCAATGTTGTAAATACAAACAATGGATTATTACAACTCCAACCAAACTTCACATCTCCCACTGATTATGAAAAGTTAGAGAATGCAAGAAAACTTAATCCGGCTGAATATACATACAACGCTAGATTGGGATTCATTTCATTGAATCAGGCACTGAATGCAGATGAGGTGCTTGCAGTTGCATTTGAATATACCGTTGGAAATACGATCTACAGAGTAGGTGATCTGAGTACCGGTGGTATCAATGCACCAAGTGCACTTTTTGTAAAACTGTTGAAAAGTACGAATGTCAGTACCAAGCTTCCTACCTGGGGTTTGATGATGAAGAATATTTATTCAATAGGAGCATTTCAAGTAAATCAAAAAGATTTCAGGCTGGATGTTTTGTATTTCGATTCGAATAATGGAAACTACATAAATTATATTCCTGCAGGACCAACGGAACCAAGAGTAAATGGAATTCCTTTGATTCAATTATTAAATCTCGACAGACTGAATTCTCAGAATGATCCGCAGCCGGATGGTGTTTTTGACTTTATTCCGGCAACCACGATCAATACCGCAAACGGTAGGGTCATATTTCCGGTCGTCGAACCATTCGGAAATTATTTGAAATCAAAATTTGATACGCTCAATTCAAACTTGTTCAATAATTATGTTTTCAATGCGCTGTATGATTCGACAAGAAGTACAGCCCAGCAACAATTTCCACAACTCAACAAATTTAGTCTGCGCGGATCTTACCAAAGCTCTTCCAGTTCTGAGATCCCTTTGAATGCGTTTAATATTCCTCAAGGTGCAGTGACTGTTACGGCAGGTGGTATAAAACTTACAGAAAATATTGATTACACAGTAGATTATAACCTGGGTAGAGTAAAGATCATTAATCAGGGAATTTTAAATTCTGGTACACCGATCGATATCAGTTTGGAAAGTAATTCATTATTCTCCATCCAAAGTAAAACCCTGATCGGAACACGATTGGATTATCAAGTAAATAAAGAGTTCTCTTTAGGTGGAACGATCTTGCATTTAAATGAAAGACCGCTTACCAAAAAAATTAATATTGGAGATGAGCCGATCTCAAATACGATCTGGGGTCTTGACGGAACCTGGAGAACGGACTCCCGATTCATCACCAAAATGGTGGATAAGATTCCATTCATTGAAACCAAAGCTCCTTCACAAGTCACTGTCACCGGAGAGTTCGCACAGTTTGTTCCGGGCCATCCAAATTCAATCTCCAAAGAAGGTACTTCTTATATTGATGATTTTGAAGGAAGCCAAAGTACCATCGATCTAAAGAATATAGGATCCTGGTTCATGGCAAGTACACCACAAAATCAGACAGATCTTTTTCCTGAAGGAGCATTGAGTAATAATTTAACATTTGGTTTTAATCGGGCACGACTTGGTTGGTATATTATAGATCCATTATTCTACAGAAATAATTCGCTTACTCCTGATCATATCAAGAACGATCCCAATCAACAGAGTAATCATTATGTAAGGGAAGTTTTGGAAACTGAAATATTTCCAAACAAAGAAAGCGCTACCGGACAAGCTACCAGTTTGTCAGTTTTGAATCTTGCATATTATCCAAATGAAAGAGGCCCTTATAACTATGATGTGGATGGTCTTGCCGGATTCTCAAGCGGTTTGAACGCAGATGGTTCACTTGCAAATCCAACCAGCAGATGGGCAGGTATGCAAAGAAGAATTGAGACCAATGATTTTGAAGCAGCCAACGTAGAGTATATAGAATTCTGGATGCTTGATCCATTCATTTATGGAAATACAGCAGGTGGGGATCTTTATTTTAATCTGGGTAATGTTTCGGAAGATATTTTACGTGACGGCAGAAAAAGTTTTGAGAACGGTTTGCCCTCTCCAAATAATGTGGTGCCAACAGCAGCTACAGCATGGGGACTTGTTCCACAAAATCAAAGTATCGTAAATGCATTTGATAATGATGAAGCATCGAGGGCTTTTCAGGATGTTGGATTGGATGGATTGAGAACGATTGATGAAAGAACTTTTTTTGACAGTACTTATGTTTCCAGAGTAGGACAAATTTTCGGTACAGGATCAACAGCATATATCAATGCATTGGATGATCCGTCATCAGATAACTTTCATTATTTCAGAGGAAGCGATTTCGATAATGGACAGGTAACTATCCTGAATCGATACAAGAGATTCAATAATCAGGAAGGAAATAGTCCAACTTCATCACAATCTACAGAATCATATCCTACTTCATCTACAACGATTCCTGATGGAGAAGATATCAATAGGGATAATACACTTAGTGAAGCAGAAAATTATTATCAGTATAAAGTAAAGATCACACCTACAGATCTTGAAGTAGGAAAGAATTTTATTACGGATAAAGTAACAGCAACTGTTAAGCTGGCAAACAATAATGTAGAAACAGTAACCTGGTATCAGGTGAGGATTCCTGTTCAGGATCCTGAACGTGTAGTTGGTTCTATTGAAGATTTTAAATCGATCCGATTCATGCGCATGTTCATGAAAGGATTTGACTCTAATATCATTATAAGATTTGCAAAATTCCAACTTGTACGTGGTGAATGGAGAAAATATAATTTTGATCTTTCTCAAGCGGGTGAATATGTTCCAATCGATAATAGTTCAGGAACAACATTCGATGTAGCAACAGTCAACATTGAAGAAAATTCAAATCGTACTCCTATTCCTTATGTATTGCCACCGGGGATCGATCGCGAAACCAATATTGGAACAAGTAATCTGCAACAACTGAATGAGCAAAGTCTTGTGTTGAAGACATGCAATCTGGAAGACGGTCATGCAAGGGCTGCATACAAGACCACACAGTTTGATGTTCGTACTTACAAGCGTATAAAAATGTTTATCCATGCGGAAGCCGGTAAAGCAGGAGAAGTGCTCAAGAATGGTGACATGAGTGTGTTCATCAGATTTGGAACTGACTTTAACAGCAACTATTACGAATACGAAATTCCATTAACCATCACGCCGGATGGAACTACAAACCCGGATATTATTTGGCCATCATCTAACTTAATGGATATTGAATTAGAGAAGATGCAGCTGGTAAAACAACAGAGAAATGTTGCAATGCAGCGTGACCCGCTGAATTTTTCTTTCATAACACCTTTCACAGGTAGTGATGGAACTAACAGAATAACAGTTGTCGGAAATCCAAATTTGAGTAATGTGAGAACCATTATGATCGGTGTAAGGAATCCGAAAAAAGTTTCTCTTACGGATGGCGATGACGGGCTTGCAAAATGTGCAGAGATCTGGGTAAATGAACTGCGTTTATCAGATTTTGATGAGAGCGGAGGATGGGCAGCAAATGCAAGGATCACTACTAAGCTTGCTGATTTTGGAACAGTGACTTTAGCAGGAAGCAGAAGTACTTTTGGCTTTGGAAGTCTTGAGAAAAAGGTAGCTGAAAGAAGTCAGAATGACATTACAAGTTATGATGTTTCAAGCACACTTGAATTAGGTAAATTCTTCCCTGAGAAAACCGGGATTCGTGTTCCCATGTATCTTGGATATTCTGAAACATTCAGCAACCCGCAATACAATCCGCTTGATCCGGATATCAAATTGAAAACTGCTTTGGAAGCAGCTGAAAATAAAACGCAAAGAGATTCCATCATAAAACTTACCCAGGATTATACCATGCGTAAAGGTGTCAACTTTACCAATGTGAAAAAGGATAGAATAGGTTCGGCGAAAGCAAAAATTTATGATGTTGAGAATCTTTCGTTGACTTACGCTTACACTGAGGAATTCAAACACAGTATCAATACTGAATTTGATTCCAGAAAAACATATAATGGAGCATTGGGTTATAATTTTTCTGCTCAACCTAAACACTTGACACCATTGAGTAAAGTGAATGTTTTTGGTAAATCCAAATACAGTAAACTCATCTCTGATCTCAACTTCAATTACAAGCCATCTACACTCGCTTTCAGAACAGATATAAACAGAACATATCAGGAAGCACAAGTTAGAAATACAGCAGCGCTGAACATAAAACTGGATCCAACATATTACAAAGATTTCAGGTGGAATAGGAGATATGAATTCCGCCATGACATCACAAAATCATTGAAGTTTGATTTTAATGCAAATAACGATTCTAGAGTTGATGAACCTGCAGGTAAACTAGACACGCAAGCAAAAAAGGATTCTCTTTGGGGAAATTTCTGGGATCTGGGAAGAAATACAAAGTATCATCATACCGGTAATGTAACCTATGCATTACCAATGTCAAAACTTCCTTTTCTGGATTGGACAACTGTGAATGCAAGATATACGGTTGACTATGACTGGCAGGCTCCTTCACTTGCAGCTATCAATTTTGGTAATACAATACAGAATTCAAACCGTAAAGAATTGAATACGCAATTCAACATGGTCAATCTGTATAATAAGATCAAAGTTCTTAAGAAGATCAATGACGAGAAACCTAAAAACACAGGTCGACCGTTGGCACCTTCACCACCCAAGAATCCAGCCGATTCATCCAAGAAAGAAAAGGTAATTCCTCCTGCAGTTAAAGTGGTAGCGAAATTCTTTATGGGAGTGAAAAATATCTCTGTGAATTATTCGGAAACGAATGGAACGATGCTTCCGGGCTATACACCCGGTTATACAGTTTTGGGTCAGGACTGGCAGCAACTGGCGCCAGGAACAGGATTCATTTTTGGTTCTCAAAAGGATATTCGCGATCAGGCGGTAGCCAACAACTGGTTAACAAAAGATACTACATTAAATGTTGCTTATCTTACAAATAATACGAAAACATTAAATGGTCGGGCTACTATCGAGCCGGTTCAGAGTTTGCGTATCGAGCTTACGGCAAACAGGACAGAAAGTAATAATCAAAGTGAATATTTCCGTGCAGATCAGAATGGGGTATTCCAATCATTTTCTCCACAGGAAGGAGGATCTTATTCAATTTCGTTCCTTACCTGGCAAACAGCATTTATTAAAGATAACAGTGATAAATCATCTCCTGTATTTGCAAACTTTGCTGAATTCCGCAAGACCATCTCGAATCGTTTAGGCGAACAGAATGCAAATTCTATCGGACTTGGACCTGATGGATTCAGTGATGGATATGGTGGTACTTCACAAGAAGTTTTGACCATGGCATTTTTAGCTGCATATACAGGTAAGAATGCTGACAATGTGAAGTTGAATATGTTCCCGCAAATTCCATTACCGAATTGGAGAATTACTTTCGATGGTTTGTCTAAACTTCCTTTTGCAAAAGAATTATTTTCTTCCGTGAATTTGAGTCATGCATATCGTTCAACATATAATGTGAATTCATTTACCAGTAATCTGAACTATCTCCAGTCAGGAGGCACAAGTCGTGATGCGAGCGGAAATTTTGTTCCGAGATATGAGATCGCACAGATAAGCATCTCCGAACAGTTCGCGCCACTGATGGGCATTGATGTAACCTGGAAAAATGGATTTCAATCCAGAGTAGAAATTAAGAAAGACAGAACAGTTTCTCTGATCTATTCTCAGGTTCAAATGACAGAAGTTAAAGGAACCGATCTTGTGATAGGTGCCGGATATCGAATTCGTAAATTCAGATTACCTTTGAAATTGTTTGGAAGTACAACTAATCTGGAGAATGATCTGAATCTTTCTGCCGACTTGAGTATTCGTAAGAATCAAACGATCATCAGAAAACTGGTAGAACAAACAAATCAGTTGACTGCAGGAACAACAATTGTATCTATCAAGACAGCTGCGGATTATGTCATCAATGACAGATTCAATATTCGTTTATTCTATGATCAGACATTAACGAATCCTGCAATATCTTCCAGTTTTCCAACGTCTAATACGAGTGTTGGACTTAGTCTAAGGTTTACGTTAGCACAATAAGATATTCACAATTGAATGTGAGATATTAAATAATCTTATTTTTGAACAAATACTTTAATATGAATTTTCCTGAAGAATTAAAATACACGAAAGATCACGAATGGGTAATGATCGATGGTGATATTGCAACTGTTGGTATCACTGAATTTGCACAGGGTGAGTTAGGTGATATTGTGTATGTTGAGATTGAAACACAAGGTGAAGCACTTGCGGTAGAAGAGGTTTTTGGAACCGTTGAAGCTGTAAAAACAGTTTCTGATCTGTTCATGCCTGTTACCGGCGAGATCACAGAAGTAAATACTAAGCTGGAGTCAAATCCGGAATTAGTAAATACGGATCCGTATGGTGATGGTTGGATGGTAAAGATCAAAATGAATGATGCCGCACAATCAGATATCCTGTTGAGCGCTGAACAGTACAAATCCTTAATTGGTCAATAATTCCTATGTTTTTCCGGTATAATATACTGGGTATCTTATGGATAATTTTTATCCTGATACTCTGTGGATTGCCGGGCAGCGATTTTCCCGATCTCAGCTTCTGGAGTTTATTGTCGTTCGATAAAGTAGCACATGCTTTTGTATTTGCTGTATTGATAGTCGTATTAACAGTAGGTTTCATTAGGCAATACCGTTTCAGGGGCTTGCGATTCAGAGCGATTGAATCCGCATTCGGTTTTGGAGTATTTTATTCTGCTTTGACAGAGTACTTACAAGGGGCACTGTTTCATGACCGACATACAGATATCATGGACTTTACAGCAAACGTGATCGGTTGTGTGATAGGAGTTCTGGTTTTTAAAATGATCTATAGAGGCATACATTATGTCAAATAAATACATTAAAGCATGAAATCCTGGTACATGTTTCTGTAATAATTATTTGAAGCTTACAATTCCGGACTACCGGAAACGTTATCTGATTTGAAGGCCTGAATGGATTGTTAAATATAAACCCGTGTTTATCAGTTGATATTAAATTTTATTAATAAGATTTTGATATGATTTGTGGAATAATTGGATTAGGAACATCATTTAATTAATAGCGTCATTTCATTGTTTGCTTTTAAATTCATACAAGTGATTTTCGTTATATTAAATACTAATAGTATATTCGCCCTTCGGGCATAAAAAACAGCCAAATGGAAGCTAAAAAATCTCCCAAAGCAGATCTTGAAAAAAAGAAATCCGTATTTCTTCAGATCGGTCTTATTGTATCATTAGGTCTTGCTATTCTTGCATTTCAATGGAAGACATTTGATAAAGTTGATTACAATTTAGGGCAGTTGAAAATGGATGATGTTCCTGAAGAGATCATCCCACTGACTGAGAGAGAATTAAAACCACCACCCCCACCACCACCACCGGCAATTGAGATCAAGATCGTTGATGACAAGGTAGAAGTAAAAGAAGATCCTAAGATCATGGAAACTGAGGCTACTCAAGAGACCAAGATCGTTGTGGTCGAGCAAAGAAAGGAAGAGCCAACAGAAGCTGAGATCTTTACTATCGTTGAACGCATGCCTTCTTTCAGAGGATGTGAAGGTTTAGCTACCGAAGATCAGCGTACATCCTGTACCTATAATAAGATCCAGGAATACCTTGGTAAGACTGTTGTTTACCCTAATATGGCTAAGGACAATGGTATCACAGGAACAGTTTATGTTACGTTCGTAATTGGATCAGCAGGAGAAGTAAAAGATGCTAAGATCCTGAGAGGTATTGGAGGAGGATGTGATGAAGAAGCTTTACGCGCCGTTCGCGGTATGCCGAAATGGGGTGCAGGACAGCAAAGAGGTAAGTCTGTAAGTGTACAGTATAACCTGCCTGTTCGTTTCACATTGAAATAAGTTCAGATCAATAAAAATATAAGAGTCCTGCTTCGGCGGGACTTTTTTTTGTTTTCAGATCTCGATTTTGGATAAAGAATATGAGCATTTAGGAATTACATTCTATGTTCTCTTTGTGTCTGTGGTGAAATAATACCATAGAGAATCAGAGACATTGAGATTCACAAAGAATGAATATAAATCGTATCTCGTTATCTCTATTGTCCGGAAAGTAGATTCTTATAGTTTGCTTTTTTTTTCATTGTGTCTGTGATGAAATAATACCATAGAGAATCAGAGACATTGAGATTCACAAAGAATGAATATAATTCGTCTCTCGTAATTTCTACTGTCCGGAAAGTAGATTCTTATTCGCTTCAATTGAGCTCCTATTATTCAAAAGGAATACTCTATGTAATCTATGGTTAAAAAAGTTCTGATTAAAATCATAAAGATAATTCCGGACAACTGTCTTTTGTAATTCGTAATTGTGTCAGGAGTATACACCTGACACCACGTATCTCGTAATTCAAATCGTTTCTCGTAATTCGTAATTCGTAATTTTTTTGATTCACTCTATTATATGCGCTGTCTCTAAGGAATTCCCTACTTTTGTTTAGCATTTCAAAAAATATGATAAATACATACGCGAATCGTATAGTTGCAGATTCTCCTCCTATTGATCAGATAGGTATTGAAGAAAGGGTCTCCAGGCTTACAAAAAGAAGCATCAAGAAGGAATCGAAAATGGTGGCTTTGAAAATGGCCATGAGCATGATCGATCTCACCACGCTGGATGCTAAAGACACACCGGGTAAAGTAAAACAACTCTGTGCAAAAGCACTGATGCCCGATATGGGAATGCCTGATGTGCCCAGAGTTGCGGCAGTTTGCGTGTATTCCAATATGGTCAGAGTTGCGAAGGAGGCATTGAAGGGAAGTAACATTTATGTTGCTGCTGTATCAACGGCATTTCCAAGTGGAATGTCGACACGCAAAGTAAAGATAGAAGAGACAAAATATGCGGTCGCGGAAGGCGCGGATGAAATAGATATGGTGATCTCTAGAGGGATGTTTCTGAGAGGAGAATACAATTTTGTATTTGACGAAATAGCCGCAGTGAAAGAAGCTTGCGGAAAAGCACATCTGAAAGTGATCCTTGAAACAGGAGAATTATCAACCTTGGATAATGTAAGAAGAGCTAGTGATCTTGCTATTGCTGCCGGTGGAGATTTCATCAAAACATCAACTGGCAAAATTCAGCCGGCTGCTACGCTGCCGGTTACTCTGGTAATGCTTGAAGCTATCCGGGATCATTACTATAAAACCGGAGTGATGATAGGTATGAAGCCTGCGGGTGGGATTGCCACATCTAAAATAGCGATGCAATATTTGGTTACTGTGAGAGAAACTTTGGGCGAGGCATGGCTGGATCCAAACTATTTCCGATTTGGTGCAAGTACACTTGCAAATGATCTGTTGATGCAGATCGCCAAACTAAAAACCGGTAATTATCAAAGTGCTGATTATTTTTCTAAAGACTAAAGCGGGAATTTTCAAATGAATAAATCGAACACAAAAAGCAAATTGAAAACCGAACCAAAGCTGAATTTTAACACAGCCTGGGAATATGCACCTGCTCCTGAAAGTGCTGATCATATTAAGCTTCAAGAGAGTTATGATCTTTTTATAGATGGGAAATTTGTAAAGCCATCAAGCGGGAAATATTTTGATACGATCAATCCTTCGAATGAAAAAGTGATCGCAAAAATTGCTGAAGCAAATGAGAAAGATGTAGACAAAGCAGTGAAAGCTGCACGCAATGCCTACGATAAATACTGGTCGAAAATGCCTGCAGCAGAGCGAGGCAAATATATTTACCGCATAGCCAGAATGCTTCAGGAAAGAGCACGTGAGTTTGCCATTGTTGAATCTATGGATGGTGGAAAACCAATTCGTGAATCGAGAGATATAGATATTCCATTGGCGGCCGCTCATTTCTTCTATTATGCAGGATGGGCAGATAAACTGGATTATGCATTTCCGGGAAGATCGGCTAAACCACTGGGTGTAGCCGGACAGATCATTCCCTGGAACTTCCCTTTGTTGATGGCTGCATGGAAAATTGCTCCGGCATTGGCAGGAGGAAACTGCGTGGTATTAAAACCTGCAGAAACAACACCGCTTACAGCTCTTTTACTGGCAGAACTGATCCGCGAGGCAGATCTGCCGCCGGGAGTAGTAAACATCATTACAGGTGCAGGAAAGACCGGCTCAGCCCTGGTTTCTCATCCGGATATTGATAAGATAGCTTTCACAGGTTCTACGGATGTAGGCAAGATCATTCAGAGATCTATTGCCGGAAGCGGAAAGAAGTACACCCTTGAATTAGGTGGAAAAGCAGCGAATATTGTTTTTGAAGATGCTGCCATTGATCAGGCTGTCGAAGGAATTATCAATGGGATCTTCTTCAATCAGGGACATGTATGTTGTGCCGGAAGCAGATTGTTTGTGCAGGAGTCGATTCAAGATACCGTAATACGCAAACTTAAAGACAGACTGGAAACCCTGGTTATTGGCGACCCGCTGGATAAGAACACGGATATTGGTGCGATCAATTCCAAAGAGCAACTGAATAAGATCCAGGGGCTTTGCAAGACCGGAGTTAAAGAAGGTGGCGAGATGTATCAGTCATCCTGCAAATTACCGGGCAAAGGATTTTGGTTCAAACCAACTTTGTTTAGCGGTGTTGCTCAATCGAGTACCATCGTGCAGGAAGAGATCTTCGGACCTGTTTTAGCGATTCAGAGTTTCAGGACCGCTGAAGAAGTGATAGAAAAAGCTAACAATACCCCTTATGGATTATCCGGAGGAGTATGGACAGATAAAGGCTCAAAAATATTTAAAGTAACATCCAAGATCAAAGCCGGGGTTATCTGGGCAAATACCTATAATAAATTTGATCCTACATCCCCTTTCGGAGGATACAAGGAAAGTGGTGTTGGGCGTGAAGGAGGATTGCACGGAATGGGTGCTTATGTAAATTTGGATAAATAAGATCAGATGGCAAAGTCAACAAAAGAAGCTCCAAAGCAAGCTTTGATAATAAAGACCAGTGAGAATGGTAATGGTACCTCTGCTTCAGGCAGGCTTCAGGTAAATAAGACCTATAAATTATATATAGACGGGAAATTTCCAAGATCGGAATCGGGTAGATATTTGATCATGAAAAATGCGGAAGGGCAGACCTATGCAAATTATTGTCAGGCCAGTCGCAAAGATTTCAGAGATGCTGTAGTAGTTGCGCGCAAAGCGCAGGAAGGCTGGGCTAAGCGAAGTGCATACAACAAAGGACAGATCCTGTACCGAATGGCTGAAGTGCTTGAAGGTCGCACGGCTCAGTTTGTATCCGAACTTGTAGATCAGGGGATGGATAAAGGGCATGCGCAGGCAGATGTGAGAGCATCTGTAGACAGATTGGTTTATTACGCAGGCTGGACAGATAAATTCATTCAGGTTTTTAGTTCTGTAAATCCGGTTGAGAGTTCACATTTCAATTTCTCTGTTCCGGAGCCAACAGGAATCGTTTGTGCTTTAGCACCTGCTAGTCCGGGCTTATTGGGATTGGTTTCTGTAATGGCACCTATTATTGCAGGCGGAAATGCTGCGATCATTCTGGCATCTGAAAAATATCCGCTTACTTCCATCACTTTTGCCGAAGTGCTTAACAGCTCGGATCTTCCGGGTGGAGTAGTGAATCTGCTTACAGGCCACAAGAAAGAATTGCTTTCGCATTTTGCATCACATATGGATGTAAATGCCTTTGTTTTAGCCGGTCAAACCGGAGCTGAAATGAAACTTGCTCAGGAAACGGCTGCTATCAATGTGAAGCGAACCATTGATTGGGAATGTTCAGATTGGTTTGCAGGTTCAGCAGCTTCTCCATATCACATCATGGATTGCCAAGAGATAAAGACAACCTGGCATCCCATAGGTTTGTAACCTGAAATCACCATTTTTTAGTAATTTCGCCAAATTCGCCCCGACATGTTTGGGGCGTTATTTTATGGATATTAAAATAATAATAGTACTAGTTGTTCTAACCTTTTTAGTCACAGCCCTTTACAGGGACTGGTTCAGACCTGTACTGGTTTTTCTTATTTCTATCATTGCATTGAATTTAACAGGTGTACTCACAGCCGAAGACACTTTACATGGCTTTGCGAATAAGGAGATTGCTGTAGTATTGATGTTGATCATACTTGCAGGGATTATAAAAAGACTTGGATTGATAGAAGGTTTATTCAGAAGCCTTCTGAAACCGAAAATGAGTTATAATTCCTTCCTGTTTAAAATGATGGCAGGGACCAGTCTAGTTTCCGGCTTTATCAATAACACTCCTTTGGTCGCCATAATGATCCCTTATGTCTCTAATTGGGCCAAGAAAAAGGGAATTACTCCCAGTAAAGTACTTATCCCGCTGTCATATGCTACAATTTTAGGAGGTACTCTGACACTTATTGGTACATCTACCAACCTGATTGTGAATAGCCTGGTTATTGAAGAAAAAAAGAAGGGTATAGCACTGGGAATAGAGGGCTTACAGAATTTACAGGAGTTGCATTTGTTTGATTTTACAGCTGTTGGCTTTCCATTGTTGATCATTGGTTTGATATATCTGATGTTCGCCTCAAAGTATCTTTTACCAAGCAGGCTGGATGCAATAGACGAATTTAAGGTGCATAAACGCGAATACCTAGTTCAGACGGTTTTGAAGAAGAACTCCTCTCTGGTTGGAAAGACCATTGAAGAAGCAAAACTTCGCCATCTTCCCGGATTATTTTTGGTTGAGATCATCCGTCGGGAACGACATATAACTCCGGTTGGTCCGGGAGAAGTTATAGAAGCTGAAGACATACTCATGTTTGCCGGCGCCACCGGAACCGTTTTGGAATTGGTGGGATCTTCAGGGGAATTGGTCATTCCGGAATTTCAAAATACAGAATCGACCGGAAAACAAGATGTTGTGGAAGTAGTGATCTCATCTAATTCACAGCTGGTTGATAAAAAGGTAAAAGACACGGATTTCAGGGGAGTTTTTGACGCAGCCATTGTTGCGATACATCGAAATGGAGAGAAGCTTGGAGGCAAGATCGGTGAAATGGTGCTTAAGCCCGGTGATCTGTTATTACTCCTGACAGGAAAAGATTTTAATCTGAGGATCTCAGAGGCAAGAGACATTTATACAGTTTCAAAAGTGATGGAAATAAATCGTCCTCATTTTGGAAAGAGTTTATTCGTTTTATTGGGGACACTGGCAGCAATTATTCTTGCTGCAATGCAGGTATTACCCTTGTTTCAATCATTATTAATACTGATAATCGGAAGTATCTTTCTTAAGATAATTAATCTGAGTGATCTTAAAAAAATATTGGATTTTGATCTTATTCTTATTCTGGCATTTGCATTAGCCATAAGTAAAGCAATAGTTAATACCGGCTCAGCAGAATTCTTTTCTGCAAAAATGATAACTTTGTTCGAACCTTTGGGAGTCGTAGGAATATTGCTGGGCGTCTACCTCATCACTACATTATTGACAGAGATCATCACAAATGCTGCAGCTGCTTCTATAGTGTTCCCAATTGCAATTCAAATAACGCTAAGTTTGGGAATCGATCCAAAACCTTTCATACTTGCCATTGCCTTTGCCGGCTCAGCGAGTTTTGCAACTCCTTTTGGATACCAAACCAATCTTATGGTGTACGGTCCGGGAGGTTATAAGTTTTCGGATTTTCTCAGAGTTGGGGTGCCGTTAAATATTATCAGTATGATCGTTACAGTTTCATTGCTTGCTTATTATTACAACTTATACTAGTGAGTCAGAAGTCGACAAATATCTTTTTTCATTCACATAATGTGAACCGTGAAAAACGTGAAAAAGCTGCCGGGCATAAAGGTATGCTGGTCTGGTGTACCGGGCTTTCGGGCTCGGGAAAAAGCACTGTTGCGAATGATCTGGAAGAAAAATTGTTTGAGCTGGGAATCCGAACCTATATTCTGGATGGAGATAATATCCGCACAGGATTGAATAAGGATCTAGGGTTTGGTGATGATGACAGAATAGAAAATATCAGAAGAATAGGAGAGATCGCAAAACTATTTGTTGATGCCGGTGTAGTTGTGATCACTGCATTTATTTCACCTTTCAGATCAGAAAGAAAAAGTGTGATTGAGAATATCGGCGTTGAAAATGTTTTGCAGGTTTATGTTAATGCTCCGATAGAAGTATGTGAACAAAGAGATGTAAAAGGATTATATGCTAAGGCAAGAGCAGGAGAAATTAAAAATTTTACAGGAATAGATTCACCTTTTGAATCACCTGAAAATCCGGATGTGGAAGTTAATACAGATCGTGAAGATCTTGCTACATCTACATCGAAAATATTAGAAAAATTATTACCCAAAATAAAATTAATTTAAAAGATGTTATCCTATAATTTAAGCCATCTAAGGGAACTTGAATCGGAATCCATCTTCATCATCCGTGAAGTGGCTGCCCAATTTGAAAAACCGGTATTGTTATTTTCCGGTGGGAAAGATTCCATTGTAATGGCACATTTAGCACGTAAAGCTTTTTGGCCGGCTAAAGTTCCTTTTCCTTTGATGCATATTGATACCGGACATAACTTTGAAGAAACTATTTCTTACAGGGATGAAATGGTAAAGAGAAACGGGTTCCAATTGATCGTTGCCAGTGTGCAGGAGAGTATTAATTCCGGAAGAGCTGTAGAAGAAAAGGGACCCAATGCAAGTAGAAATGCTTTGCAAACTACAACGCTGTTGGATTCATTAGAGCTCTATAAATTTGATGCAGCCTTAGGCGGCGCAAGGAGAGATGAAGAAAAGGCCAGAGCAAAAGAAAGATTCTTTTCTCATCGTGATGATTTTGGACAATGGGATCCGAAGAATCAAAGACCGGAATTATGGAATCTTTTTAATGGTAAGAAAAGAGTTGGAGAACACTTCCGTATTTTTCCGTTGAGCAACTGGACAGAGATGGATATTTGGCAATATTTATATGCTGAGAATATTGATATTCCAAGCATTTATTTTAGTCATGAAAGAGAATGTTTTATTCGCGATGGTGTGATCTATGGCAATTGCGAGTTCATGACTTTGAGAGAGAATGAAAAAGTAGAAAAAATGATCGTGCGTTTTCGTACGATCGGTGATATGACATGCACCGGAGCGGTAAGTTCAGAGGCTGCTACGCTTGAAGATATAATCGCAGAAGTTAGCGCCAGCAGGGTGACGGAACGTGGAGGAAGATCTGATGATAAACGATCAGAGACTGCAATGGAAGACAGAAAAAAGCAAGGATATTTCTAAAGAATTAATTTTAATGGATACGAATACTATAACTGATAATTACAATAATATGGAGTTGCTTCGCTTCACTACTGCCGGTAGTGTTGATGATGGAAAGAGCACTCTCATTGGAAGATTATTGTTTGACAGCAAATCAATTTTTGAAGATCAGCTGGAAGCAGTAACGCAAACGAGTCAGCAAAAAGGATATGATTATGTAGATCTGGCCTTGCTGACAGACGGATTGCGTGCCGAAAGAGAACAGGGTATTACCATCGATGTAGCCTACAGATATTTTGCAACTCCCAAAAGGAAATTTATCATTGCAGATACTCCGGGGCATATTCAATATACCCGAAACATGGTTACGGGAGCGTCTACTGCTAACTGTGCCCTGATCCTTATCGATGCGCGGAAAGGCATAGTGGAGCAAACCTGCAGACATTCTTTCATCGCATCTTTACTACAGATTCCGCACGTAATTGTTTGTATTAACAAGATGGATCTGGTTGATTATTCTGAAACTGTATTTGACAAAATTGTCAGTGAGTTTAAACAGTTCAGTGCAAAGCTTGATGTCAAGGATATTCAGTTCATTCCTATCTCGGCTTTAAAAGGAGATAATGTTGTAGACCGTTCAACCAAAATGGATTGGTACGAAGGATCTACATTATTATACTTGCTGGAACATGTACATATCAGCGGAGATCATAATCATATTGATTGTCGTTTTCCGGTTCAGTATGTGATCCGCCCACAGAGTGAAGAGTATCATGATTTTCGCGGTTATGCCGGAAGAATTGCAGGTGGAATTTTCAAACCCGGTGATAAAGTAATGGTACTTCCTTCCGGTTTTACTTCTACTATCAAATCGATTGAAACTATTGATGGACCCATACCTGAAGCATTTGCTCCTATGTCTGTCACGATGACTTTGAATGATGAGATCGATATCAGCAGAGGAGATATGATCGTTCGTGAGAATAATGTTCCGAACAATGATCAAGAGGTGGAGTTAATGGTTTGTTGGTTGAATCCAAAACCACTTGAGTTGAACGGGAAATATACAATTCGTCACACAACAAGAGAAGCACGTTGCATCGTAAAAGAGATCCGATATAAAATGGATATCAATACGCTTCACAGAAATGAAGGAGATAAAGTGATCGCGATGAATGATATTGCCAGAGTACATGTTCGAACAACTGTTCCTTTATTTTTTGACAGTTATAGAAAAAACAGGATCACCGGAAGTGTCATTTTAGTGGATGAAGGAACTAATGAAACCGTTGCAGCCGGCATGATCATATAATGAGTGAAAACTTGAACAACTTTACTTTACTGGCATGTCGTGCTTCTATTGAAGCGGGTGAAGCGATCATGAAAGTATATTCCCGTCCTATTGAAGTGGAATTCAAAGAAGATAATTCTCCCTTGACGGAAGCGGATAAATCTTCTAATATGATCATCATGAATTACCTGGCTGAAACAGGTATTCCGGTGCTGAGTGAAGAAGGAAAAACGATAAGCTATGAAGAGCGTAGTGAGTGGGATGAGTTCTGGTTGGTAGACCCTTTGGATGGAACAAAGGAGTTTATAAAACGCAATGGTGAATTTACAGTAAACATTGCGCTTATCAGAAATGGAAAACCTGAAATGGGAGTGATCTATGTACCGGCTACAGATATTTTATACGTTGGAATGGGCGCAGGGAAAGCATATAAATTTGAACAAGCAGCTTTGAAACCGGAAGTATTTGAAGACATAGCTCTTTTAAAAAGCGTAGGTGCTTTGTTACCTGTTGAGAGTGCGAGCCGAAATTACACGGTAGTAGCATCGCGTTCTCATTTAAGTTCAGAAACTGAAAGTTTTATTAAAGCTCTTGAAGCAGAACATGGAGAAGTGGATCTTATTTCTTCCGGCAGCTCATTAAAAATTTGTTTAGTAGCTGAAGGAAAAGCAGATGTTTATCCTAGACTTGCACCTACTATGGAATGGGACACCGGGGCGGGGCAAGCTATAGCCGAAGCCGCAGGGAAACATGTTTTTGTTTATAATGAGGAATCGGAATTGTCCTATAATAAACCGGATCTGCTGAACCCCTGGTTTATTGTTAGATAAGAAAAGAGAGATCAATTTTATTGTAGAATTAGGTATCTTGCCGGCTCATAAACATGCTATGAGAACAATAAAGAATTGCCAACTTTTTTTATTCTTTCTTCTATTTGTTTCCACTACCGTTTTTGCTCAGGATAATTACCTTCCGCTGAGCCGTGAATATGGAACCAGATATGAATCCTTTTTGAATCGGATCGATAGTGATATGCACACCTCTATCAAGCCCTATTCATCAAACGAAGTAAAAGCTTATTCACCTTTTGATTCTTTGAATCAAAGTCTGGTAAAAGACTCTAAGTTCACACGGACCTTGGTCGGTCGTAAACTTTTAAAGGAACATTTATTTGTTGTAGATAAGGAAGACTTTAAATTAAATATCGATCCTGCTTTTGATTTTCAAGTGGGAAATGAATCTGAAAAATCTGTTAATACATATACAAATACAAGAGGGTATTATGTTACCGGTAGTATCGGTAAACAAGTTTCTTTTCAAAGTTCCTTCTATGAGAATCAGGCGGTTTTTCCGGGATTCATTAAAAATTATGTGAGCTCAACAGGCGTAGTTCCGGGCCAGGGAAAAACGAAGACATTCAATACTTCCTATGATTACGCTATGGCAACAGGAAGTGTTGTTTACACCCCATCAAAACATTTCACATTTCAATTTGGGAATGACAAGAACTTCATAGGAGATGGCTATCGTAGTTTGCTACTTTCTGATAATTCATTTTCTTATCCTTTTCTTAAAGTAACAACTACTGTTTGGAAATTGAAATACATGAATCTCTTTACTGCATTTCAGGATCTTACTGGAGGTGGCACACCTGATGTTGGGTTCAAAAGGAAGTATGGAAGTTTTCATTATCTCGATCTGAATATAGGCAAACATGTAAGTGTTGGATTTTTTGAAGCTATCATCTGGAGAGGGGATACGCTTAACAGAGGGTATGATATCCATTATTTGAATCCGGTTATTTTTCTCAGACCGGTTGAGTTTTCTGTTGGATCTCCTGACAACGTGATGATGGGATTGAATGTCAAAGCCAAGATCTTCAGCGGACATGTAGTATATGGGCAACTGATGCTGGATGAATTTAAGATCGATGAAGTGAGAAGTGGCAAAGGCTGGTGGGCAAACAAGCAAGCATTTCAATTAGGATATAAAGGTTTCAATATTGGCATTCCCAATTTGGGTTTTCAAACGGAGTTTAATTTTGTCAGACCCTATACCTATCAACACAGAACTACACTTCAGAATTATGCACATTATAATCAAGCGCTTGCTCATCCTCTGGGAGCAAATTTTTCTGAGTCAGTGAGTATTTTGGATTATAGATTTAAGGATATTCTTTTCTCTGCGAAATTGCAGATTGCAAGAATTGGTTTAGATACAGCAGGCATCAATTACGGTCAGGATATATTCAGGGATTATCTTGATTTTCCAAATCTATATGGCAATAATATGTATCAGGGATTGGATTCAGATCTGTTCAGTGCTGATCTGCGAATTGGATATATGATCAACCCCAACTACAACATGAGAATTGAGGCTGGTTTGATGGTCAGGGAATTATCTAATTCAATGTTTGTTTCAAAAACCAATTGGATCATGTTTGGAATCAAGACAGGATTAGTGAATAAGTACTATGATTTTTAAGGAAATCGATATAAAAACAAGGGATTTCAGTATATTCGTATCCCCAAACCCAATAAACACAAAGTGAAGCGTAAGATATTGTTCGTATTTGGCACCAGGCCTGAAGCGATCAAATTAGCACCCCTTATTCTTGCATTCAAAAAGCAACAGGATAAATTTGATACAAGAGTTTGTGTTTCAGCACAACACAGAGAGATGCTTGATCAGGTTATGGACTTTTTTGAATTAGAATCCGATCATGATCTGGATTTGATGCAACCGGGACAGAGCTTATTTGATATTACAGCCAGAGGTCTGAAGGCTTTAGAAGCAGTGCTTGATCTAGAAAAACCGGATGTTGTATTTGTGCAAGGCGATACTACTACTGCATTTATTGGAGCCTTGGCTGCATTTTACAAACAGGTCAAGGTTGCTCATATAGAAGCAGGCTTGCGAAGTGGAGATAAATATTCTCCCTTTCCTGAAGAAATGAATCGATTGCTTGCCGGTCGTCTTGCCGATTTTCACTTCACACCAACGCCTTCTGCAAGCAGGAATCTTGAACTGGAAGCTATGAAAGGCGAGATCTTCATGGTTGGAAATACAGTGATCGATGCACTGATGCTTGGCTTAGAGCTGATCAATAATAAATCAGGAATAGATTATTCTTCAAAATTCAATTTTTTGGAAGCTGAAGAAAAAATAGTTTTGATCACCGGCCACAGAAGAGAAAGTTTCGGAGAACCATTTGAGGAATTATGTTCAGCTATCAGAGATCTGGCCCTTGAATTTCCGGAAGTTCGTTTTGTATATCCTGTGCATTTGAATCCAAATGTCAGAGAACCGGTGAACCGGATCTTAAGCGATCTGAAAAATATTAATCTTATAGAACCTTTGGATTACCCGCATTTTCTTTGGCTGATGAACAGATCCTATTTGGTTTTGACAGACAGTGGAGGATTACAGGAAGAGGCACCTTCACTAGGAAAACCTGTACTTGTGATGCGTGATGTAACCGAACGGACTGAAGGGATTGAAGCCGGTACAGCAAAGTTGGTAGGTACTTCAAGGAAAGTTATAGTTGAAGAAGCAAGAGCATTGCTATCAGATAAAGCTGCATGGGAGAAAATGGCAAAAGCGGTTAACCCTTACGGAGACGGTCATTCATGTGATAAGATCGTGAAGCAAATGGAAAAGATATTTTTTAATCAGGAGGTATTAGGAATTGAATAATCAAATTGTAGTCGTGATGGGCCTGGGTTATATTGGGCTGCCTACTGCTGCCTTGATAGCCAGCAAAGGAGTGCAAGTACATGGTGTTGATATCAGTCCAAAGGTGATCGATACGATCAACAAAGGACAGATCCATATCGTTGAACCTGACCTGGATGGGCTGGTAAAAAGTGCTGTGGAAAGAGGCAAGTTGAAAGCCTCTGATCAACCCATAGAAGCAGATGTATTTCTTATTGCAGTTCCAACTCCCTTCAAAGGAGATCATCAGCCGGATATATCCTACGTAGAAGCTGCAACCCGCATGCTTATTCCATTTTTAAAAGCCGGGAATCTGGTTATTCTTGAAAGTACAAGCCCGGTTGGGACCACTGAAAAAGTTGCTGAGTTGATCTACGCAAACAGACCCGGATTGAAAGGTAGGATGCATATTGCATATTGTCCTGAGAGAGTATTACCCGGAAAGGTCATTTTTGAATTAGAACAAAATGATCGTGTGATCGGAGGATTGGATCAGGGTGCAACGGATGCTGCATGTAAATTTTACAGCAGTTTTGTAAGAGGAGAATTACATCAAACAAAAGCCAGAACAGCCGAGATGTGCAAGTTGGTTGAAAATGCAAGCAGAGATGTGAATATTGCTTTTGCAAATGAACTTAGTTTGATCTGTGATGAAGCGGATATAAATGTTTGGGAATTGATCAATCTTGCAAATAAACATCCCCGTGTAAATATCTTACAACCCGGAACCGGTGTTGGCGGGCATTGTATTGCTGTTGATCCTTGGTTTATCGTTTCTGATTTTCCATCGCAGGCAAAGATCATACGTCAGGCCCGTGAGATCAATAATTACAAATCAGAGTGGGTGGTAGAGAAGATCATGCAACGTACAAAAGAGTTGCATGATAAGTTGGGAAGAGAACCCAAAGTTGCTTGTATGGGTTTAGCATTTAAACCTGACATTGATGATCTCAGAGAATCACCTGCACTTGAAGTTGTGCATGAGCTGATACAAAAGGGGGTACATGTATTACCTGTTGAACCCAATCTTGAAGATCATGCAACATTGAATTTATATTATACCGATAAAGCGATTGAACAGGCAGATCTTATTTGCTTTTTAGTAAAGCATGCTGCTTTCAAACATATCGATACAGGCGAAACTGACATTTTGGATTTTTGTGGATTAACCTTTCATAGTAAATAAATGAGTGCATCTTCAAAACATATTTTAGTCACCGGGGGAGCAGGTTTTATAGGTAGTCACTTATGTGATGAATTATTGGACAAAGGCTATCGGGTAACAGCGATAGATAATTTTGATAATTTTTATCCTAGAAGTTTTAAAGAAGATAATATTTCTGAAGCTCTTAAGCATAGTAATTTCAGATTAATAGAAGGTGATATCAGAGATGAATCTGTGTATGCTGAACTAAGATCTGAGACGTTTGAAGCGATAGTGCATCTGGCTGCCAAGGCCGGAGTCAGACCTTCGATCATCGATCCAATCGGATATCAGGATGTGAATGTAAATGGCACAATGAAACTTTTGGAATTTGCAAAAGAACAAGGCATTAAGCAATTTGTTTTTGCTTCCTCAAGTAGTGTTTATGGTGTGAATGAGAATGTGCCCTGGTCAGAATCTGATCATGTGTTATTGCCAATAAGTCCTTATGCCGGAACAAAAGTTACCGGAGAATTGATGGGCCATGTGTATTCAAAATTGCATGGAATACGTTTTGTCGCTCTTCGGTTTTTTACCGTTATCGGACCACGACAAAGACCTGATCTGGCAATACACAAGTTTTCACAATTGATGCTGGAAGGAAAAAGTATTCCGGTTTTTGGTAATGGTGAAACCCGACGTGATTATACCTATGTGAAAGATACAGTACAAGGAATCATTTCAGCTATCAATTACAAGAATGCGGATTATGCAATTTTTAATTTGGGAAATAATCAAACGATAAGTTTATCAGAAATGATAAATGCAATTGCGAAAGCATTGGATATTGAACCTAAAATTGAAAAGTTAGCTGAACAACCCGGAGATGTACCACAGACCTGGGCTGACATAAGTGAAGCAAGTGCGGAATTGAATTATTTACCCGCCACACCTTTTCAAACGGGAGTAGAGAAATTTACTTTTTGGTTGAAAAAAAAGAATAGAATTGAAGTATAGAAAATAGGACATGGAATTGAATTCATGTAGTATAGAATTTTTGAAAAAAATAAAATGGATTTAAAAGGCAAAAAATTTCTTGTTATAGGTGGAGCAGGTTTTATAGGCTCTCACATTGTTGACCAGCTTCTAAAGGAAGATGTGAAAGAGGTTATTATTTATGATAATTTTTTTCGTGGAAGAATGGATAATCTTACCGAAGCATTAAAAGATCCGCGTTGCAAAATATTTGAATTAGGTGGAGAGATTCTTCACAGCGATATACTTGAAAAAGCGATGGAAGGGGTAGATGGTGTTTTCCATCTTGCTGCTATGTGGTTGCTTCATTGTTATGATTATCCGCGTACAGCTTTTGATGTGAATATTCGTGGTACATACAATGTGATTGAATCGGCAGTAAAGCAGAAAGTGGGCAGGGTAGTTTATTCATCGAGCGCATCTGTGTATGGAAATGCATTGGAACTTCCGATGACTGAAGATCACGCATACAACAATGATACATTTTATGGAGCTACCAAGATCGCGGGTGAGCATATGTTCAAGTCGATGGGAGTGAGATACGATCTGCCTTGGGTTGGTTTACGTTACATGAATGTATATGGGCCAAGACAAGATTATAAAGGAGCTTACATTGCAGTGATGCATAAGATACTTGACCGTTTGGAGCAAGGTCTGAAACCTATGGTTTTCGGCGATGGTTCACAACAGTATGATTTCATTTCTGTGGAAGATATAGCAAGAGCAAATATTTGCGCTATGAAATCTGATGCAACGGGTGAATGTTATAATGTAGGTCGTGGAATAGGGACATCTATAAAAGATCTGACTGATCTGCTTATCAGATTAAGTGGAATACAATCAGATATTCAATATGAACCGGCCGGATTAACATTTGTAACAAACAGGATTGGCAGTATTGAAAAAGCAATGAAAGATATTGATTTCAAATGGTCGATCGATCTAGAAGAAGGGATGCAATCTCTTATAGATTGGAGACGTACACATATCGCAGAATTAGAATCTAGAAGAGCAGGAGTATAATTATGGAAACGATGAAAAGAAATATTCCAATTTCACTTCCAGCATTGGGAGAAGAAGAGTGGATGGCAGTTAAAGACCCGATCATGAGTGGCTGGGTTACACAAGGACCGAAAGTAAAAGAGTTTGAAACACTTTTTGCGGAGCGTCATGAAGTATCACATGCACTTGCAGTAACAAGTGCTACAACTGCATTGCATCTTGCATTGCTATCCGTAGGAGTTGGTCCGGGAGATGAAGTTATTGTGCCTGCATTTACCTGGGTAGCCACTGCAAATGCTGTTTTATATTGCGGAGCAACTCCGGTATTTGTTGATATCGATCCCTTAACTTTTAATATCGATCCTAAAGATCTTCCTCGTCGTATCACGGAAAAAACCAAAGCAATAATTCCTGTTCATCTTTTTGGATTATGTGCGGATATGGATGCGATCAAAAAACTTGCACCCGGAATATTTTTAATAGAAGACGGTGCTTGCGCTGCAGGCGCTGCATATATGGGAACACCTGCCGGAGCACTTGGTGATCTGGGTTGTTTTTCTTTTCATCCAAGAAAATCTGTTACTACCGGTGAAGGTGGAATGATCACAACTCAAGATGAAGAATTGGCACGCACTATTGATATGCTACGCAATCATGGTGCATCTGTTTCTGAGGAACAGCGTCACCATGGACCACGTCCATATATTCTACCGGATTTCAATGTGATGGGATTTAATTATCGCATGACGGATCTGCAGGGTGCTGTAGGTGTCGTTCAAATCAAGAAGCTGGATAAGTTCATTGACGAGCGTCATGAATGGGCTAAGTATTATACCCGTGAACTTGCCGGTATTGATTGGCTCAGAACACCGATTGTGCCTGAAGGATACAAACATGGCTGGCAGAGTTATGTAACATTTGTAGATGAGGAAAAAGCACCTTGTTCCAGAAATGAAATTATGGAAAGATTGCAACAAGAAGGTATCAGTACGCGTCCCGGAACCCACGCTGTTCACATGCTTGGCTTCTATGCACAAAATTATAATTTGCAACCTCAGGATTTTCCGGGAGCATATGCAGCAAATGAATTCTCAATGGCAATACCGCTTCACAACCGTATGGTTGCTGAAGATTTTGAATATGTAGTAAAAGCATTGAAGTCTTTATAATATGTGTGGAATAGCCGGGGTATTTAATCTGAATGGAGATCCAGTTTCATACCGTCTTGTGGCGGATATGAGTGAAGCGTTAGCACACAGAGGCCCGGATGGAGAAGGTGTTTATACTGAAGAAAATATTGGACTTGGTCATAGGAGACTTTCAATTTTAGATGTATCTCCTAAAGGTGCTCAACCCATGTCATCCAAGGATGGTGATTGGGTGGTGGTATTCAATGGATGCATCTATAATTTCAGCAGGTTAAAATTGGAATTACAAGCAAAAGGGCATCAGTTTGTTTCAACTTCTGATACCGAAGTTCTTGTAGAAGGTTTGGCTGAATATGGGATTTCTTTTTTTGAACGACTTGATGGAATGTTTGCGGTTGGAGCCTGGCACAAACCTACCAAGACCTTGTATCTGAGTCGTGACCGATACGGGGTCAAGCCTTTATATTATTGGTTCAATGGCAAGAGTCTTTGTTTTGCTTCAGAGATAAAAGCATTTATGAAGCATCCTGCTTTTCGTGTTGAGTTGAATCCTGAAGCATTGAATGAATATTTTACATTCCAAAACTTATTTAAATATCATACACTTTTCAAAGGTGTACATATGTTGCCTCCGGCGAATACGGTAAAGATCGATTCAAGCATCAGTTTTGTAAAACATAACAGTTGGTGGGATTATGATTTTTCCAAACCGGATGAAAGCATGAGTTTTGAAGATGCTAAGATCGGTACTGAAAAATTATTGATCAATGCAGTAGCTAAGCAAATGGTTGCTGATGTTCCGGTTGGTTCCTACTTAAGTGGCGGTATGGATTCAGGTTCTATTACTTCTTTGGCCAGCCGACATGTTAAAAGATTATCCACGTTTACTGCAGGTTTTGAACTAAGTGAAGTGCATGGTCCGGAAGCAAATTTTGATGAAAGGGTGGATGCAGAGATGATGGCAAATCATTTCAAAACTGAACATTACGAGCAGGTAATTAACGCCGGTGATTTAAGCTGGTCGCTTCCCAGAGTTGTTTGGCATCTTGAAGATCTGAGAGTGGGGATGAGTTATCCCAATTATTATATAAGCAGACTTGCGAGCAAATTTGTAAAAGTATGCTTGCAAGGAACCGGCGGAGATGAGTTGTATGGCGGATATCCCTGGAGATATTACAGAGTGCATAAATCGCTGGATCAAAAAGAATTTTTTAGTAATTACTATGGGTTCTGGCAGCGCCTTGTTCCCGATAGTGACAAATCGAAATTATTCAGACCCTCGATGTTGAGTCAAATGGAATTGACTGCTCCGCGACAAGCTTTTGAGAATGTATTTAATTTCAATAAAAATTTGAAATACGATTCTCCCGAAGATCATATTCAGAACAGTCTATACTTTGAAATAAAAACCTTCCTTCCGGGATTACTGATAGTTGGAGATAAGCTGAGTATGGCGAATGGATTAGAAGAACGGTTTCCTTTCCTTGATAATGATCTTGTTGATTTTGCACAGAAAATTCCGATACGGCACAAGCTTGCCAATCTCGAGAATATGAAACGGATCGATGAGAATGAAGTGGGAAGAAATAAATTGTATTATCAGGAATTTGATGACGGAAAGAATGTGCTGAGAAAAGCTATGGCTGACTTGCTGCCAGATAAGATAATTAACAGAAAAAAACAGGGATTCAGTGCGCCTGACGAAAGTTGGTATCGGGGTGAAAATGCTCGCTATATCAAAGAGTTATTGCTGAATAAAAATGCCGCTTATCCAGAGTTTATTGACCCGGACTACGTAAAAAAAATAATTGATGAGCATATCAATCAGCATATAAATCACAGACTTTTATTGTGGTCTTTGATGAATTTTGAATGGTGGTGTAAAATTTTCCTGAATAACGAAAAGATCTAGAATGAAAGTCCTCTTTACAGGTGCCAGCAAGTTTGGATTCCGCTGTCTGAAAGAGATTGTGGGACTTGATGGTATTGAGGTCTGTGGGGTTTTAACTAACCCAAAAACATTCAACATATCTTATAATAAAGCAGGAGTCAATAATGTACTCCATGCTGATGTGCAGACATTTGCTGAAGAAGCAGGTATTCCATCATACTGCATGGAAAACAATATGAAGGAGGAGGGCTTGCTGCAATTTATTGATAAAATACAACCTGATTTTGCAGTTGTAGCCGGATGGTATCATATGGTCCCTGCTACATTGTTGGAAAAATTCCCCTGGTCAGGATTGCACGCATCTTTGCTGCCTGATTACAGTGGAGGAGCTCCATTGGTATGGGCAATTATAAATGGAGAACAGCAAACGGGCATTTCCTTTTTTCTGATGGATAAAGGCGTTGATAATGGAGATATAATTGGCCAGGCAGAAACAGAAATTGTATGGGAAGATACCATCTCGACAGTTTACGAACGCATAGAACTTTTAGGTGTGGAGCTCTTGGAGAAACACCTTCCAGATATTGCTTCCGGCACTGCAAAATATATAAAGCAAGATGAAAGTTTGCGTCGCGTTTTTCCACAACGATCGGAACCTGATGGTTTGATAAACTGGAAGCTTGATGCGTATGATATCTATAATTTCGTAAGAGCACAAACAAGACCTTACCCGGGAGCTTTTACATTTATCGGAGACCACAAAATGAGAGTGTGGGCCGGAGAGATTGTCGATGAAGATATGAATGTACCCAAAGGTTCTTTTTTTAAAAATGAATTCGGATATGGTTTTATCACCGGAGATAAAAAATGGTTTCGTATCATAGATTCTGAAATGGTAGATAAATAATGAAATTTAAATTTGGGAAAATATCAGAGATCAATATTCATGATGAAAGCTCATGGAGAGATAAGTTCTTTATCACAATTGATATTGATTGGGCACCTGATCATGTTATTCAATATGCACATAAACTACTAGCCGACGCAGGTGTGGTTTCTACCTGGTTTGTGACTCATGAAACTGAGATGTTGAATCAATTGAAACAAGACCCATTGATAGATCTGGGTTTGCATCCAAACTTCAACCCATTGCTCATGCAAGGAAAGGATACTAAAGGTAAGGATGCAGAAACCGTTATAAGAAATATCCAGCATCTTGTTCCGGAAACTAAGTTGATACGTAGTCATTCACTGACTCAGAGCTCTACGCTTTTGAACTTATTTGCAGATGGGGGTTTCAGTCATGAATGTAATATGTACCTTCCCCTTAATTCCGGGATAGAAGCAAAACCATTTTCTCATTCAGAGGGCATGTTACGTTGCCCTCATATCTGGGAGGATGATCTGTCTTTGTTCGATGAGTATGGATTTGAACAAGTATTTACAAAACTTGTTGATGCTAAAGGATTAAAAATACTTGGTTTTCATCCTATCCATATTTATTTGAATACGGATAAGTTGGAAAGATATGAGAGTGTGAAAATGATGATGGAGGATGAAGCAAAACTGAAGAATAGCAGAAATTCCGAAGCAAAAGGAATTGAAGATTTTATCAAATTATTTTTTAATAATTAGAATAATTTTAGCGAGTGAAAGTCAGCATAAATAGGATAGCAACAAGCCTTGGTATTGAAAAGGAATATACGGGGGAATTCGCTTTGCTTGGATTGGTGAATTCAAATACACCGGGGACTCTCACATATATTGATACTGAAAAATTTATCCCTCAATTACTTTCAAATGAAAACATTACAGGAGTAATTGCAACTAAAGAAATCGCTTCAAAAATAACAAATGAAACTATCCTGGTTTTTGTTGTTGATGAACCGAGATATCATTTTTTTACCATTTATAATGCCCTTGCTCAAGAGAATTATAAGCACTTTGATAGTATCATTTCTCCCTCAGCTAAGATTCACCCCAGAGCATATGTCTCTGCTAATAATGTGATAATTGGGGATAATGTTATTGTAGGTGCTAACGCAAGTATACTTGCCGATGTTGAAATTGGAAATGATTGTATTATCCGGGAGGGAGCTGTTCTGGGCAGTGATTATTACGAATTCAAAAAAACATCGAAAGGGATTTTGTCCGTTATCCATGATGGGAAATTATTAATGGGTGAGAAAGTATATGTTGGAAACAACGCTACAATTTACAAAGGTTTTGCTTTTAAGGATACTAAGATCGGAGACGAAACCAAAATTGAGAATCTGGTAGAAATAGCGCATGGAACATGGATAGGAAAGCGTTGCTTTCTAATCGGGCATGCTATGGTATGTGGGAGTTGCGAGATCGGTGATGATGTATGGATAGGTCCCGGGGCTATAATCTTAAATCAGGTTAATATTGGAAACAGAGCTGTTGTCTCTATAGGATCTGTTGTAACTAAGCATGTAAAGGATGATCAAAGAGTGACCGGGAATTTTGCAATTGATCACCAGAAATTCCTTGATAATTTGAAAAAGAAATTATGAATTCCCGGCACAGAAATTTTTATAGATTAATTAAAGATATATGCCATTGGATATAATAATGGAGTTGGTATTATTGTTTGGATTCAATTTCATTCTTCGAATCATATTTTCCATTTCAAAATCAAATGATGAATATATTCATTTGTGGGTGATCGATCGTTTGGCGAATAAAGGATACTCTTATCAAGTAAACAATGCTGTTCACGGGGACCATTTAGGATACCCATCTTTGGCACATTATATTATCAGCAGATTTAAACGCAAGAATTGGATACTGGCAGGCTCAATTCTAAATGCAATTTACGATTGTATTGCTGTTTTATTAATTTATGTTTTTGGAATTCTGCTCCTGCATTCAGGCTATCTTAATGGAATTGATCCTGATTTGAATTTGCCATTTTATGCAGCATTGATCTTCGGTACAAGCCCAATCCTTTTCCCCATAACAGCCAGGTTGAAGACCTTTGGTGGCAGGACTTTCGGTGGATTATTCTCGCTTTTGTATTATGCATCTATGTTCCTTGCTTTGCAAGAACCACTGAGTATATTCAGTGTGATGACAGCATTATTTGCATTTATCATCATTATTAGTTCAGTTTTCACAACACAAAGTATTGTTATCATCACTGTATTTATAAGTGCGTGCTATCTGAGTATTATTCCAATTGTTTTAATGCTGGCAGGATTTTTAATCGGAATGCTGTTCCCGGTATTCAATGTGAAACAACTTGTCACATTCAAGTTTAAACACATGGATTGGTACAAAAGAAATAAGGCAGGAACAAAAGCGAATGACAGGAATATCTTGAAAGAATATTTTTTACTGCCTGTTTATTTATTTACTAAGCCTAAGAAATCACTCAATTTAATTTTCAATAAATTAACATTGGTAATAGCAATTTATTCTATTCCTGTATTGGTGTTAGTTTCGTTTTTTTTTATAATTAGGCAGGAAGTATTTATAGAATATCTAACTGATCCTCTTTTAAAATTTCTGATAATAGTGACAGGTGGTGGAGTATTTGCATTCGGGCTTATTTCCTTAAAACGTTTTAGTCATTGGGGGCAGGCAGAGCGCTACCTTGAATATATTGCTCCAACAGTAAGCTTGTTATTATTGATCCTGATCGGGTACTATCAGTTATCCCAAATCTGGCTTTTACCGCTAGTTTTGATACAGATCACCACAATTTTAGTTTTGTATTTGTTCATTCAACAGAATGAATTTAGAAAGAACATTAAATTGCATGACCGCACTTCCAAAGAAGTATTGAGTTGGATCAATAATGCTCGCGTTGACACAAAAATTCTGACTATCCCACTTAAGAATAGTTATTCACTATCATGCCTTGCCGCAAATGAGAATGTAAAGTATTATTATAATTTTCTTTGCAGCAAAGATGAAGGTATGGAGTATATGGAACGAGATTCCATAGTTTATAATACTCCTGTAAAGGATCTTTCACATTTCAATAAAATCTATGGCATCAATACATTGATCGTTGAGAAAAAGTGGACCCATGACGGGATTTATAATGGAGTAGAATATGATCTCAAATCTCTTGAAGTTCTTCTTGAAGCGGATGATTATATAATTTATAGGCTGGGTTGATAGATTAGGCATGGCTTACAAAGAATTCAAAACGTTAGGTAAGGATATTCTCATATATGGGGTCATGGGTGTTGTGGCTCGAAGTGTAGGGCTATTGTTACTGCCTATTTTTACACGCATCTTCTCAGTTGCTGAATATGGAACTGTAGATATCCTGGCTACGTTTTCAAGTTTGCTTGCAATGGCAATCAATCTCAGCTTGCCAAGTGCATTAGCGAGATATTATTTTATTAAGGAATATAAGCCGGCCGTTTTATTTAGCACACTATTAAGCGTTATTGCATTATTGAGTGGAGTGTTTTTTCTAATTGTATGGGTCTTTGCAGATCCGATTTCATTATTTATTTCCGGTGAAGAAGATGTTTCACTTTATCTTTTACTTGCTGCATTGGCTGCATGCTTTCAGGGATTGAACAGATTCAGTGATGTGATGTTAAGAATGCAGAAAAGAATTGTTGCTTTCAATAGTTTGAAAATTGGAATAACACTTTTTACTGCGGCACTTTCATTGATTGCTGTACTGGTTTTAAATTTAGGCGTTCTTGGAGTTTTCCTTGCCGGAGCCATTGGAGCATTTGCAGATCTGGTAATAGGAATCTGGATGAATAGAAATTACCTTACCACCAAATTATCCTTAACTGTTCTTAAATTATCTTATAGATTCTCCATTCCTATGTTTCCCGCTGTTTTTGTGACATGGGCTAATGCACAAACAAGCAGAGTATTATTGCTGACAACTCTAGGGCTAGGAGGAGTGGGTGTTTTTGGTGCGGGAGCAAAAGTAGCCAGTATAGTTTTGCTTTTCATCACTGTCTTTCAACAAGCCTGGACTCCTTTTGCAATGGAAATGTTGGAAAAAGCAAACCGAAATTTAGTCTATGAGAAATCAATGAAATATTATTCAGGTGTTTTTGCATGGATGGGTTTGGTCTTAACCTGTTTTGCTCCTGAAATTATTCGAGTTGTAGCACCTTCAGAATATTTTGAAGCATACACAGTAATTCCCTGGCTGGTTGGTGCAACGTTTATCCATGGTACCGCTCAGCTTACAAATTTAGGTTCTATCGTTTCCGAGAAAACAGGAATAAATTCAATTGCTGCCTGGTTGGGTTTTTTAGTGAATTTGAGTTTGTCCTGGTTATTGATCTCGAGATATGGAATTATGGGAGCAGCAGTAGGATCTTTTATTGCTGAAATAATTTTCTCCGGATTATTATGGAGAAACACGATCAAACAAAGTGATATAAAGTTTGAATCCGGATCGATCTTGAAAATGCTATTTTTATATATTGTAATCAGTTGTGTCACACTGTTTATCGTGCATCAGTTTTTAAGTGCTCCATTGATTTCCATAACAGCAAGAATTTTTATTGCTATCATATCCACCTTCTTCTTTTACAATTTGACTATCGATCCAATGGCGAAGGCCGGTATGACGAAAGCTATTGTAAGTTTCAAAGGCAAATTGAATCGTCGCAAGCACTAATGAATCCAAATTTTATAATAGCCGGAACACAAAAAGGAGGAACCACTTCTCTTCAGTATTATCTGGATGAGCATCCGGCTTTATGTATGTCTGAGAAAAAGGAAATTCATTTTTTTGATCTCAATTTTGATAAAACGATTGACTGGTATTTAAAGCATTTTGAAAATTGCAATGAAAACATGATTGCAGGTGAAGCTACTCCATACTATATGTTTCATCCTGAAGTAGCAAAAAGGATCTATCAAACTTTACCTGGAGTTAAAATAATTTTTGTGCTTCGTGATCCCACGCAAAGAGCGTGGTCGCATTACTGGCATGAAGTAGTGAAAGGTCGGGAGACACTGAGTTTTGAAAGAGCTCTTGAATTGGAAGAGCAAAGAATTAATTCTGACCCCGCTGCGCATCAGTATAAGTCCTACCGCAGTAGAGGAGAATATTCAAGACAGATCCAACCATTTATGGAATTATTTGGTAAGGATCAGATTTTGATTCTTTTGAGTGAAGAACTTCGATCCGCTCCTGAATCAAACCTGAAAAGAATTTTTGAATTTTTGAATGTTGACCCTGATTTTAAATGCAACCGTATTTATGAGAAAGTACGTTATGAAGGACGAGTGCCAAGAAATAAAAGTCTGAATGCATTGATACAAAATGGATTACTAAGGAATATCCCATTTCTTAAAGGAATCAATAATATCCTTAATTTTGCATCCCGTTCAGAGCAAATGAACCCGGAGACGAAAAGTGTTCTTGATTCTTATTATCAACCATTTAATAAAGAACTTGCACAACTTCTAAACCGACAATCACTCTGGGCATAGATTATACATTCCCAATGAATTCAACACAATTGGTTTTTCTGGCTTACATCAACAGATCAGGGTCTACATTCCTGGCTGAATTGATAAGCGCACATCCCAATGTCTGTGTTTGCCCGGAAGCAGAAGTGTTGATACGCATTCTGTTAAGAAAGGAGAAAGAGGAAATATATGATAAAGAAGTTACGATAAAGAAGATCCTTGCTGCTTTAGCTGAAGATGAAAAATTTTCTTCCTGGGGAATGGATTCGGGCATGATGGCTCTAAGACTTCAACAGGCAGGAAGCAAATTCGAATTGTTTGAAGTTGTCTTACATGCCTACAGAGATCTTGTAAAACCGGATGCAAGTATAATTGTTTTTAAGGGTACAGAATTACTTAAGGTGTATGGTGAGTTTAATTCTGAATCAAAACCCATTTGTATTGTAGTTACCCGGGATGGAAGAGCCGCCTTTGCAAGTCAAAAAAAATCAAAGGGTTCATTAAGTGGAATGCCTATGCAGGTTAGCCCTGTTATTGCTGCAAAACACTGGGCGAATTTTACCAACAAGGTAATTGCCGATGATTCTATCCTCCACATTAAGTATGAAGATCTGGTTGAGAATAATACTGAGACCTTAGAACGTGTTTGGTTATTCTTGAATTTAGAATTATCAATTTCTGTGATTCATGAAGGGGATCTTACTTCACGAATTCCGGAAAATCAAAAACATTTACATACGAATATTGGAAAAGGACCTATCAAGTCGCGCATTGATTCCTGGAAGAAAGAACTGAGTCCCTCAGAGATTACTTTGTTTGAGTCAGAAGCCGGAGAAACATTGGCTTCTTTAGATTATCAATTACTTAAACCAATAAAGCAGGGATTTTCAATTTTGATTGCCAGAGTATATTTTGGCATCCGACATTTTATGAACCAACTCCTGAATCGGATTATTTTAAGATTCAAAAATTCATGATAGAACCTTCAGACAATCCTATTTTGATATGCTCTCCTTCCGCACCTCCATTGAATTCAGGTGCAGGAACCAATGCGCATAATTTCGGATTGCATTTGATCAAATATGGTTTTAAAGTCAATCATTTTAGCTTCAATTGGAATATGAGTTTTCCATCTGTCAGTAATGATTCAGGATTGAAGATCATCAGAGCTCCTTATTTCAAATATAATCCGCTTACAAGAGCAGTATCTGCGCTATTCACAGTTCCTGTAATGTTGTATTGTACTTTATTTGCCCGTACCATTTTTATCTATGGCCCAATGAAAGGCTACTTGTTTCTAATCCTGTTTGGTAAATTGACAGGAAAGAAAGTGGTTTTCAGATCTACGATGTTGGGAGATGATGATATTGTCTCTTTGATTCATAAGTATCCTTATTTTAAATCCTTCCGTAAATGGGCTTTGTCAAAACTGGGAATGTATTATGCATTGAACCCGGGATTTACAGCTGCTTATTTGAGAACATTTGATTCTAAAGAGAAAGTATTTGAAAGTCCTCAAGGATTAGATCTGGAGAGATTCAAGCCGGTTGATGAAAATGAGAAGATCCAACTTCGTGCAGAATTGGGATTACCTGGTAATCTGCCTGTCCTGGTTAGTGTTGGTTATTTAATAAAAAGAAAAGGATACAGCGAACTGTTCGAGAGTCTTTCAAAATTAAATAGAGATTTCAGGTATGTGGTCATTGGGGATCATACTGTTGGCCCGGAGCATAATTTATTTTCGAAAAAAGCTGAAATGCAGGCTTTGTATGATAACGGGAAACAACTTCTGGGTGATAAATTGATCTTCACGGGTCCTTTGCCGGATGTAACAAAATACTTGCAGGCAGCTGATATCTTTTTATTGAATTCTGAGAAAGAGGGAGTTCCTAACGTATTGCTGGAATCAATGGCTTGTGGTTGTGTACCGGTGATCAAGGAGATAGAAGGCCTCAACGGATTTATCACATTTCCGGGTACAAACGCAATCGTGTATACAGATATTGAAGCACTGAATCCTCATTTAGATAAACTTTTGTCTGATGATGCTCTGAGATTCAAGTTAGCAGAAAAATCATTAGATTTCGTAACTGAAAATCTTGACTTCAGAAAAGTCACCACAAGAATAATGAATAAATTAGGAGTTCAAATACATCAACTGGAACATGATCAGTAGAATATTTAAATACAGTTTTGCGTTCCTGATTTTTTTTCTGTTTCTATATTTCAGTTACATTAAAGTTTTTGGTGCGGAGATAAATCTGCTTTGGAAGATTCCAATTCTGATCTATGCCGTTTTTCTTTTCATTGCTAATTTCAATGGAACATTTCCAAAGTATTTTTTTTACGGGATTCTGTTCTCCATAAAAAACCTGATCAACGTAGGTCCAATATCCTATTTTTTGGCATCTATGATGGAACTTTTTAAATATTCAGTTATTCCATTATTTACTGAAATGTTTAGAATAATTTATCGGAGGAAGCCATTAAAATTGGAAGGCCTGGCCAAAATTATAAGTGTTTTTATAATCTTATCAGCTCTGCCTTTTTTGCTTGGAATTGTTAATCAACCCGTAGCATCTGACAACCTGGAGAAATTTGGTTTATCGAATGCACATATTTTTATTGGTGTATTTTTAAAAGGCCACTCTGCTTCTATCTCATTTTCTTCAGCAGCTCTTATGTTACTGATCTATTTTAATCGTGAAAAAGATCAGCTGACGAAATTATTTTACTTCTTGTTAATAGCTTTAGCTACGTATGTAATTTACAAGACCTATGTAAGAACCGGATGGGTGATTTATCTTGCAGGTGGATTTTTCATTTATTTCTGGGGACAAAAATTCTCAGTTATAATTAAAAGAGTGCCGTTATTGTTGGTGGGAATTGGAGGTCTCGCTGCATTATACTTAAGTTCACCGGCCTTACAATTGCGATTAACAGATAGCAATATCTGGAAAGAAGAGCAGAATGTGGAAACTGTAAATCTGGGTTCAGGAAGATTGAAATATGCTGAGACTTCGATTAATTACTGGACAGATAGTGGAGTAGGAGGTATTGTATTAGGACTGGGGATAGAACATGCCAGGGATCTGATGGCTGATGCTGTTGGTAAGCGACTTGTAGCTCATAATGGATTTATTAATATAATTCAAAATACAGGATTGTTGGGTGTATTACTATTTGGACTTTTTTCCTACTACATGATTAAAATTACCCTGAATCTGAGAAAGAGTTCATTATTACGATTACCGCTTAATACATTGATGCTTGCCTATTTTTTCACACTTTTATTTCAAGGTGCGCATTATATCTGGATCCAGATCTTGCTTTCAATATATTTGGCATTGGCCCTGCTGGAGCAAGAACAATATAAAATACAAAACGCCAAATTAGCTGAGTTGGAAAAAGGGAAAGACAGTGATGAAAAATAAAGACAATTCTTTGGTATGCTTTGTACACATTGAGAAAGCTGCAGGCACTACCTTACATCATATTTTCATCAATAACATTCCTACGTATGTAACGCTTAAGCCTTGGTACTATTGGTCGAATCAACCGGGAAATGACCTTAATACGGATGAGGCGAAATTTCTGCTTTCCAAAATCCCAAAACTAAAAGCATTCGGTGGTCATACAGTAAGATCCTATCATGATTATGAAAGTGCACTGGGAAGAAAAATTCAATATTTTACATTCTTGAGACAGCCTGTATCACGCTATATTTCTCACTTTCGCTATCAGCGTGATATCATGAATAAAGACTGGACCATTGAAACATTTTTAGCAGAGAAGAGATTTGATAATTATATGACTCGCCGAATTTCTCCATCAGGAGATGTGAATGAAGCGATGGATGTGTTAAAGAATAAATATGCATTCACCGGATTGATGGAGGATTTTGACAGAAGTCTTTTATTGATGAAAGATAATTTGGATCTGATTGACTTTGATGTTGCTTACGAAATACAGAATACCAATGTGAAGAGTGATAAGAAGAAAGATGAACGAATGAATGATGCAACCATGGCTGCTATTCTGGAATCGAATAAAGATGATATCCTTCTTTATGATTTTGTAAAGAATGAATTGTATCCTTCTTACATTGCTCAATATTCAGGGAACCTTGATAATGAATTGGCTGAACTTTTAGTTAGAAATGAAACATTTAGCTTTAGTTTTAAAAATAAATATTTTGCAAAAATATTCCAGTTAGGATATTACAATCCGCTCGAGCGAATCGGGAAATTTCTTTATCATCGGAGCTAATTGCAAGTTGCTATGAAAAAAAGACGTTTGCTTTTAATAGGTCCTTTTCCTGATCCCAAAGGAGGTGTAAGTATACATCTTGTGCGATTGAGCAGGCTGATGGCAAACGATTTCATACTCGATACAATAGATGAAAGTCCTATAATTAAAGCTTCCTATTTTAACATTCGCTCTCTCAATATTTTTAAATATCTGGCGAAGATCATCAAGTCGGATATCATTCATATACATAGTAGTATATCCGTTTTGCGTTATCTCCATTTTGTTGTTGGTAAATTATTTTTTAAAAAGATCATAGTCACCATGCACAGTTGGAGCATGGAAAATAAAAGTGTAGCAGAAACAAAACGCAACGCTTTTTTGCTCCGGAATGTAGATAATGTCATTACTGTTAATGATATTATTCCACAGTACTTTAACTTAAAGAACTATTTGATCCAACCGGCTTTTATCCCACCATTTATGAAGGATGAAAATCCTTTGCCTGCAGAACTGATCTCTGTCATTGAAAACAAACGAAAAGAAGGAAGATCGATTCTGGTTGCTAATGCATACCGACTGGATGATTATCAGGGTGTAGATCTGTATGGTCTTGACATGTGTATTGACCTTGTGAAAGATTTTGTCAAGAATGAGGACGAAAGTATTTTCCTCATATTCATCGTTTCCAGTTTGGCAAAAGGAGCTGAAAAATATGCAGCATTTCAAAAAAGAATACAAGACGAGAAACTTGAATCCGGTATTTTACTTGCGCATTTAGATCTCAGTTTTGTAAAACTAATAGAGAGTGCAGATATAGTGCTCAGGCCAACAAACACGGATGGGGATGCATTAACTATCAGAGAGGCTTTGTTTCTAAATAAAGTAATTATTTCTTCGGATGTTGTATCGCGTCCTGATGGTACAGTCCTGTTCAAGACAAGAGATCCGGATGATCTTTTAGAAAAGGTAAGACTCTCTTTACATACGAATTCGGTAAAAGAGAATACGCAGAATGATGCTGAATTCTACCAAGAATTTTATAGTCAATTGTATTCTGAGCTTTTTTAGCCGGCGACAAGTCCAATTTATCCACCCTTATTTGTATTTTTGAGCCCTGGTTTAAGCGGGATATTTTCCTTTTATGGATTTTCATGAGGATAGATAGACCAGATGCTTGGCTTTTAATTGCAATTGCATTTTTTGGTGAATACGACATATGAAACAAGTGATTCAGAATTTTAAAACAGGAAAGTTATATGTGGAGGATCTCCCGGCACCAACATTAAGTTCAGGTATGGTGCTGGTTGAAAATCGTTGTTCATTGATAAGTGCAGGCACTGAGCGTGGTACAGTAAAAGCGGGGAAAGCCAGTCTTTTAGGTAAAGCAAGGCAAAGACCGGATCTTGTGAAGCAAGTTCTGCAAAATGTAAAGAAAGTAGGACTGAAAGCTACACTAGAAAAAGTTAGAACAAAATTAGATTCTTTGGCAGCTCTGGGCTATAGCAGTTCGGGTGTCGTGAGTGCATCCATGGATACCAGTGGAATGTTCAGAGAGGGCGACCGCGTTGCTTGTGCGGGAGCAGGTTATGCTTCCCATGCTGATATCATCTCCGTGCCTCAAAACCTGGTTGTTAAGATCCCGGATTCTGTTTCTTTTGAGGAAGCAGCTTTTACAACTCTCGGTGCTATTGCTATGCAAGGCGTACGTCAGGCTGATGCAAGGCTGGGAGAAAAGATCTGTGTCATCGGACTTGGTTTGCTTGGACAAATAACTTGTCAGCTCTTGGAAGCCAATGGCTGTAGTGTATTTGGAATTGATCTCTCCACTGAAATGGTCAATCTGGCAAACAAGACCACGCAAACAAAAGCATACAGCCGAAATGATGCTAATTTGATGAAGGCTATTGAAAATTTCACCAATGGCCGTGGTTTCGATAGTGTGATCATAACTGCTGCTGCATCAAGCAACGATCCTGTTGAACTTTCAGCTGAGATCAGCCGGAAAAAAGGAAAGATCATTATGGTTGGTGCTGTCAAGATGGATCTTCCACGCGAACCGCATTTTTTCAAGAAGGAGCTCGATCTTAGAATGAGCTGTTCCTATGGCCCCGGTAGATACGATAGTTCTTATGAAGAGAACGGTCATGATTATCCATATGCCTATGTGAGATTCACAGAGCAAAGAAATATGGAAGCTTTTCTGGATCTTATTGCATCCGGTAAGATCGATCTTAAACCACTTATTACACATACCTTTCCGGTAGAGCAAGCCGAAGCAGCTTACGCTTTGGTTTTGGGTGAGGTCAACGAATTTTATATCGGCATTGTACTAACTTACGCAGATAAAAAAGATACTACCCGATTGATCGATATCAATCCATTAAAAAGGGAGAAAATAAATGTAGCCTTTATTGGAGCAGGAAGTTTTGCTCAAAGCAACCTGGTTCCTTATGTGAAATCCGCAGGGGCTTCGCTTGAAACAGTTATCACAAACAGAGGGATCAATGCAAGGAATGCTGCCGAGAAACTGGGCTTCGCGCAAGCCGGTACGGAGGCATCCATGGTTTTGGATAATGAAAATATCAATACCGTTTTTATAGCTACTCAACATGATTCTCACGCAGCTTATGTGATGGATAGTATCCGTGCCGGTAAAGATGTATTTGTTGAAAAACCTTTGTCCATGAAAGAAGAAGATCTTGATGAATTGATCAAGGTGTATTCGGCTTCAGGGAAATCGCGGGTGATGGTTGGTTTCAATCGTAGATTCGCTCCGGTGAGTGTTGCTTTGAAATCGGAATTTAAAGGTGTGTCAGAACCACTGGTGATGAACTTCAGGATCAATGCAGGATTTCTTCCACTTGACCATTGGACTCAGGATGCTGAAAAAGGTGGAGGTAGAATTGTGGGTGAGATTTGTCATTTCATCGACCTCATGCAATATTTTTCCGATTCAGATCCGGTAAAGGTTTATGCTTCTTGTATCAAAACCTCAAATACCGCTATCCGCAAAGAAGACAACATAAGCATCACTGTCGATTTTGCAGACGGATCAATCGGGAATCTGATTTATCTGGCCAATGCCGATAGCAGTGTTGCCAAGGAGAGAATTGAGATCAGTGCAGGTGGAGTGATGGGATTAATAGATGATTTCCGTGAAGGCTTTATATTCCGGAATAATAAAGCTCAAAAATTGAAGCTGCAAGGCAAAGGACATAAACAAGAAGTTGAAGCATTTATTCAGGCTATAAGCGATGGAAATGATTCACCGATCTCTTTTGAATCAGCTGTGCTTACTACCCGTACTACTTTCAGAATTCAGGATGCTCTTCATACCGGCTTACCTCAACGCATTACGTTAGAGCATGGACAGGATCAGGAAGAGCTTTAGTGATCTTCGCACTTGGTGTGAAATAGAGCATTTCAGAGGTTGGGATCCTTACGACGGTCTTAATTCCAAGCTTTTCAAACTTACTCCATTCTACCGGTTTAAATGGACTCGTTTGATCTGGATGCAGGCTTTCAAACATTTGCCTGTAAATCTTAGATCGATCACGCTTGTTCCTAAAGAAGAAAATCCGGCAGGCTTGGGTGTTTTTCTTGCAGGTTATTGTGTGCTTTTTAAGAGTGGAAAAGATAAAGGGGAGTTGGCAAAAAGCAGGATTATAAAACTTGCTGATCAGCTATTGGATTTGCAAACTCCGGGATGGTCAGGGAGCTGTTGGGGCTACAATTTTCCTTGGCAATCAAGAGCCTTTTTTCTTCCAAAATATTATCCTACCATCGTCGCAACTTCACATATTGCAAATGCCTTGCTCGATGCCTATGAGATCACATCGGATGAAAGATATAAGCTTGCTGCTCGATCAGCGTGTGATTTTATTTTGAAAGATCTCAACAGAAGTGAAAATGAAAACGGTGATTTTATTTTTTCATATTCACCTTCAGATACTACCCGGGTTTATAATGCATCTTTATTAGGTTCAAGACTTCTTGCCAGAGTTGCTGCATTGACCAGTGAAAAGGAACTGCTGATTCCGGCAAAAAAAAGTGTGGATTATTGCATGAAAGATCAGCAAGCCGATGGTTCATGGCTGTATGGCAAGTTGGAGATCCAGGATTGGATAGATAGTTTCCATACAGGGTATAACCTGGAATCACTTTATTATTATGCTGAATTTTCAGGTGATCATAGCCATAATGATGGAGTTGCAAAAGGACTGAAATTTTATTTGGAGAATTTCTTTGAACCGGATGGATCTGCGAAATATTATCATAACAGAAAATATCCAATAGATCTTAATCCACCCGCTCAATTGATCTTGACCTTATTGGCTGCCGGTAAACTTGAAGAACAAAATGATCTTGCTAAAAACGTATTGCTTCATGCAATTGAAAAAATGCAGGACAAGAAAGGATATTTTTATTTTCAGGATAAGGGCAAGTTCAAAATCAGGATGCCCTATATGAGATGGGTGCAAGCCTGGATGTTCTATGCCATGGCAGTTTATCTGTCAAATACAGATTCGGAAAATTAAAGTTGATTCGTCAAATAAAGCCAATAGAATTTAAGCACCGTTTTTTGTCGCGGTAATTTTTTAGGATCGATCAATGCACGATACAAACCTTCATGTGCAATATATTTTTCCCACCACCAGGGAACATCAGCAACTTTACCTGCATAAAGATCAAAACTCCCACCCAGTCCGAAGTATAATGCGGGGTGCAGCTTCATCAGGTCATCCATCAGATATTCCTGTTTAGGCGATCCCATAGCAACAAATACGGCATCCGGTTTTCTTTCCAGAATATCTTTTTTCGTTGCTTCTATGGTTGCAGCATCCAGAAATCCATTCCGGAAATTAGCAATTTGTATCCCCGGAAAATCTATGTTTAATCGCTCCACCGTTTTATCAATGATCTCTTGTGATGCACCAATAAAATAAAATTTCTTGGTTTTATAATGCCTTGAGATATAATCCAGCCATAATTTACAACCGGGATATTTTATTGCCGAAATACCTTTTTTCTTCAAGCCTTTTACAACACTTGACCCATCAGCATAAGCCGTATGTGTATTTATTAATTGGGTGATACGTTCTTCATGCGTAATGATCTTTGGAGCGCTGAGGGCAATGACCAGAGTAGATGGGAGGCTGTCTAAATAGTCCAGGAATTCCTCCTTTTCCGTGAAGGCATGTACTTGCTTGTTATAAAATTTATGCTTTTGCATTGGATATCCCAAGGGCTAAAATTATGTATATTCGCCTGTTCATAGAAGAATGATAGGATTGCAAAGTTAGCATTCCCATTCTTTTGCTCAAAGGAAGAAAACTTAAATCAAACAAAGTGAACATCAAGCGACTGCTAAAAGGACTCAATTATCTGCTGATAAATCCAAGATATTTTTATCTGTATTACAATTCCAATGTTGATACAATACTGCAGCGAGTAAATCCGGAAGCAAAACCTTTTTCGGAGTATATGGCGGAATTGGATGCTAACACAGCCTATAACACGGAGCTACAGGAAAAAAGTCTTAGCATTGGAAAACGCACTTTCAAGCTTCGCCCCGAGCATTATTTTTTATACGCGGTTGTTCGTGCCCTTAAACCTGCAAAGATGATGGAAACCGGTGTATTCAATGGATTCTTCACCTCTTGTTATCTGGCGGCCTTGCATAAGAATCACCTGGAGGGCGGACCTAAAGGTCTTTTGGTATCTATCGATCTTCCGCCGGTTAGTGCTATCAGTGAAAGCACCGACAGGATGAGTAAAACCCGACTTCCTGAAGGTCACGGTTCAGGATGGGTGATACCTGATTTCTTACGCGAATATTGGGAATTACATTTGGGAGACAGCAAGGAACTTTTACCTGCCCTGGTTAAGAAAAATACGGATCTCACCTTGTTCTTTCATGATAGTCTGCATACCTATGAACACATGATGTTTGAATATGAAGTAGTGTGGCCCTATTTGAAGAATGGCTCCCTGCTTATGAGTCATGATGTACACTGGAACAAAGCATTTCCACATATTGCAACAAAATATTCTCAGAGGGATACCATGTACAAAGGAGTTGGATTAATTAAAAAAGTATCCTGATCTCCCGATTCCGGACTGATGAAAATTATCCTGACGGATATACTGCACCGCAAGGGATTTGATGTTTATAATATTCTGAGAAGAAATTATAAACGTGACGAGATCGTATTATTTCTTGACAAACCAGGTGCCTGGAGAAGATTCATGGCAAAGGTTGTTTATGGAGGCAAGATCCATGACTTGAACAAAGCCTCAGCAAACGATTTTTCTCAAGCTATTAACACTGCCGGTGATCTTAGTGATGCGGTCTTCATCCCTGTTGAAGAGGACAGTATTAGTTTGTTTTTAGAAGGAGTCGATGCGAATTTGATTAGAAATAAAAAGTATTTACTTCCTTCACAAAATAATTTTTTGCTTGCAGCCGATAAACTTTTACTTACTCGTTTTTGTAATCAAAATGATATTCCTGCACCGGAAGAAATAGATCCGTTTGATAGCGAAAGTGAATTTCGCCCATTTATTGCAAAACCACGTCGTGGCTCCGGTTCAAGCGGAATTGTTATCGTTGAATTTGAAAAGGATCTGGAGAAAATTTCGGGTCTCAGAAAAGATGATTTTGTATTCCAATCTTTATTGCCCGATGGAAAAAATGTGAAAGGGACTTTTCATCTTTTTCATCAGGGAAAACAAATATCGGCTTATGGACATCAGCGGATCCGTACCTTTCCACCGGAAGGCGGAGTGACAGTGTATTCCAGATTGGATACAACTGCCGAAGCAATTGAAACCGGTAAATTATTATTGGAAAAACTAAATTGGAATGGATTAGCTATGGTGGAGACATTATATGATCCTACAGAAAAAAAACATAAAGTAATTGAAGTAAACCCCCGATTGTGGGGCTCCATTTTACTATCCGAATTTACAGGCATACATATGCTAAATGATTATGTAAGATTAGCCTTGTCTATGGATATCAAGCAACATGAGTTGAAGACCAAGGCATATATCAGATGGATTTTTCCTTTCGATCTTATTGCATATATCAGATCCGGTTTCAGGATAAAAGGATTTTGGAATTTTAATTTTTCTACTACCTGTTATATTAATATGACCTATGCGGGTTTTTGGAGATCTTTTTTCTTTATATTGATGGGAATACTAGATCCTGCATCAATGCGGAAATTTATTAGAAAAATTTTTAATGGATAAAAAAAGAATACTCTTTGATTTTGATAAGACCCTTACCTACGACGATTCTTTGCTGGGGTTTTTCGCCTATTGCACTCCCAAAGGATTCCTGTTTCCATTTAAACTCTTGCTGTATTTTGTGTACATGGTCTTAGCCAAGTTGAAGATCAAAAGCATCTTGTCTTTAAAGAACTTTGGGATCAGTTTGTTTATTTCAGGAATTGAAAAAGAGAAACTTCTGAAATTATCAACTGAATACGCTTTCCGGATCAAAACGAATAAGGTTTACAAGGAAATGTATAAATATGAACACAAGAACGATGAGAAGATAGTAGTGAGTGCATCCTTTTCGGAATACGTAAAGCCTCTGTTTCCGGATGCTTTGTTGTTGTGTTCTGAATTGATTTACAAAGACAATAAACCCTATAAAGTGGGTCGACATTGCTTTGGAAAAGAGAAAGTGAAGATGTTACAAGAGCAGGGTATTGAAAGCGTTTATGAGTGCTATACAGATAGTCTGCATGACCTTCCCCTGATTGAGATGTCCCTGAATAAATTTCTTGTTCGAGGTGATTCCATCATAAGATGTATGTCTGTAGATGAATTTCGTAAATTGGCCGCTCGATGAACATTCTCACATTTGACATAGAAGAATGGTTTCATATTCTCGACCATCCAGCAACAAGAACTGAAAAACAATGGGGGAACTTTCCTTCCAGAATCCATTCAAACATGGAAAGGATACTTTCAGTTTTGGAAGCTCAGGAACTTAAGGCAACTTTTTTTTGTTTGGGTTGGATAGCTCAAAAATATCCTGAAGTGATACGGCAAATAAGTGATGCCGGATTTGAAATCGCCAGTCATTCTTCTACTCACCAACTGGTCTATGAGCAAAACAGATCCGAATTTCGGGATGACCTGAAAAGATCGATTCAAGTGCTGGAAGATGCGACAGGAAAAAAAGTAAGTACGTACAGAGCTCCGGGTTTTTCAATTACATCTAGTGAAAAATGGGCATTTGAAGTAATGGCAGAATTAGGTATCGATACAGATTGTTCGATCTTCCCTGCCTCAAGAGGACATGGAGGTTTCAGTGAGTTCGGCTACGCACAACCATGCACGATAAGTTATAATGGAATTGAATTAAAAGAATTTCCTATTAATACACATCGGTTTCTGGGCAAGGATATTATTTTCAGCGGAGGTGGCTTTTTTCGAATTTTGCCCTATCCATTGATCAGGAAAATGATGAAATCAAGTACCTATGTAATGACCTATTTTCATCCGAGAGATTTTGACCCGGGGCAACCTGTAATAGCGGATCTGCCATTATCCAGGAAGTTTAAATGTTATGTTGGTTTAAAAAATGCCTTGCCGAAATTTAAGACGTTAACTCAGGAGTTTGAATTTATTGATATTGAACAAGCAAAATCCTTAATAGATTGGCAACAAGTACCCAAGATCACGCTCTGATCAGTATTAATTTCTTTTTAATAGAATATGATTGTAAACTAAGTCAAAACGCTACATTTGCTCCGTTAATTTTTATGTTTGTAGTATGCAAGTGTTCCTCTATGGCTTTTTGACAGCGTTTGTAGTAACGTATGTTGCAATTCCTTCGATTATTGGAGTAGCCAAAGTGAAGCATCTATATGATGTGCCAAGCGGACGGAAGACACATAAGTCAAGTGTACCTACTTTAGGCGGTTTGGCGATTTTTGCAGGTTTTATTTTTTCATATACATTTTGGAGTGCAGAGATAGTTTTCCCGGCCCGGCCTTATATTTTATCGGCTGTTATAATTTTGTTTTTCATAGGGATCAAAGATGACCTGATCGATATCAGTCCTTTAAAAAAATTGATCGGCCAGTTTGCTGCAGCAAGTATTTTGGTCTTTTATGCCAATTGTCGCATACAGTCATTTTATGGTATTCTGGGGATTCATGAATTATCCTATGTTGCAAGTGCAGCGTTTTCAATACTTACTATTCTCATTATAGTAAATGCATATAATCTAATTGATGGCATTGACGGTCTTGCCGGTGGGATAGGCGTTATCTCCGCATCTGTTTTTGGAGTTTACTTTATCTTGAATCATCAATACGGGGAGGCGTTAATGGCTTTTGTACTTGTTGGTAGCCTGGTCGCATTTTTGAAGTTTAATTTTTCCCCGGCAAAGATCTTTATGGGAGATACAGGTTCGCTGGTGGTCGGATTTATTTTGGCATATTTGGCGATAACTTTTATTCAAGGGTCGAGCAATTCAATTGTAGCGATCAATACAGATAGCAATAGACCAGCAATAGCTGTTTCTATTTTATTTATCCCTTTGTACGACACATTAAGAGTGATCATTATTAGATTGATCAAAAAAAACTCACCCTTTTCACCCGATAATAATCACATCCATCATTCACTTATAGATATGGGATTGAGTCATATGCAAGTTTGTATCGTGCTATATATTGTGAATATTAGTTTCATCTTTTTCACATTTAGTTTACAAAATCTGGGAGGTGCTGAACTGCTGCTTTTTGTTTTTATTGGTGCAGTGCTATTATCCTTTCTTACCTACTTTGTAAAACGCTGGTATAAATCTTACTGGGTCTCTCATCATACAGAATGATCTGAATACCTTTATTTGTTTGGTGCTTTCTTAAATTATTGATAAACTTGCACCCCTAAACAAACCCCCTTTCGCCCCTTAAGTTAATGTACCAATCCGAAGTACAGATAGTTGATAAACAGGGTGTTTTGAGCTCGAAGATGCAAGATTACGCTCAGTTGGCCAAGCTCAGGCTCACCTCATTGGTTGTCTTTTCTGCTGCCATGGGATTCCTCATGGGGAATACTGGACCCGTAAACTGGCTTACATTCACCATGCTTATTCTTGGTGGTTTGTTGGTTACAGGCGCATCAAATGCTTTTAATCAGGTTCTTGAAAAAGAAACGGATAAATTGATGGATCGCACCGCCGACCGCCCATTACCCGATAATCGACTGAGTCTTCAACAAGCTACCGTTGCCGCTTTCATTATGGGTGTGCTGGGTGTAGCAGTTCTATATGTCTTTGTTAATACTTTATCTGCGATCTTAGGTGCGCTTGCCATGGCACTTTATGCTTTGGCTTATACACCCATGAAAAAACGCAGTCCATTTGCTGTTTTCATAGGCGCCATTCCGGGTGCAATGCCTCCCATGTTGGGTTGGGTAGCTGCCACAGGTTTTATTGGCTTTGAGGCCTGGGCGTTGTTCGTTATTCAGTTTATGTGGCAGTTCCCGCATTTTTGGGCTATTGCCTGGGTGCTGGATGATGATTACCGCAAAGCAGGCTTTAAGATGTTGCCTTCTACAGAAGGCCGTACACGTAGTTCTGCTTTCCAGATTCTTGTCTATACTTTTTGTATGATCCCTGCCGGCTTGATCCCTTGGTATTTCGGATTGAGTGGAGGAATATCTGCGATCTTTATTACTTTATGTGCTATTGGGATGCTGATCTATGCGATCCGCTTATTCAAGGAATGCAGCCTGGAAGCCGCCAGAAAACTGATGTTCGGTTCTTTTATATATCTCCCATTGGTACAAATTGCACTTGTACTCGATAATATTTAATTAAGATGACTGAATTAACACTTTCACACGAACAAAAAGCGATCATTTCCAGCAAAAAATTATTGCTTTGGTTAGGTATCGTTAGTATCCTGATGATCTTCGCTGCCTTTACTTCAGCTTATATTGTTAGACAAGCGGAAGGAAACTGGGTAGTTTTTGAAATGCCGCAATTGTTTTTCATTAGTACAGCTTTGATTTTGATCAGCAGTTCTACGATGTTTTACGCCGCCGCCGGGGTGAAAAAGAATAACAGCAGGCAAATTGGGACAGGTCTTAAGTTGACTTTGCTTTTGGGTTTAGGGTTTGCCTTAACACAGTTTTTGGGATGGCAAGCACTTGTTGATCAGGGAGTTTTCCTGGTTGGGAACCCGTCTGGTTCCTTCTTTTATGTGATCTCAGCGGTTCACCTGGCTCACGTCATTGGAGGAATAATTGTACTTTTATTTACCCTCAGAAGTAACGCAAAAGGCTTATATACAGCCGATAACCGTACAGGCATACAACTTTGTTCAATATATTGGCACTTTTTGGATGTGTTGTGGGTGTATTTATTTTTATTTTTGTGGCTTGTTCGCTGAACAATCTTTTAACTAACCTTTATGGCTAACGAATCTATTGATCTAAATCCGAAGAAAAACCTCTGGGGTGGGGGTGTTTCACCTTTCAACGTGAGTTGGGGTAAAATGTATATGTGGTTCTTCCTCGTATCGGATGCATTTACGTTCTCAGGATTGCTAATTGCATATGGTACACTAAGACACAAATATGCTGAATCATGGCCTGTGGCTAATGAAGTATTTACCCACTTCCCTTTTGTTCACGGGGATATGCCTTTGGCATTTGTTGGATTGATGACCTTTATCCTGATCATGAGTTCGGTTACAATGGTTCTTGCCGTTGATGCAGGTCATCGTATGGATAGAAAAGGTGTAATTATGTGGCTGGGACTTACGATCATTGGTGGATTTATTTTCCTGGGTTCTCAAGCATGGGAGTGGTCACATTTCATTCACGGTACCGAAGCCGGAAAAATGCTTGCTGATGGAAGCATATTACAAGGAGCCAATCTTATCTCGAATGAATACGGACATCCTTTATTCGCAGGATTCTTTTTCTTCATTACAGGCTTTCACGGATTCCACGTATTCAGTGGTGTAGTGATAAACATAATTATATTCTTCAATGCCATCAACGGAGTGTATGACAGAAGAGGCCATTATGAGCAGGTAGAAAAAACCGGTTTGTATTGGCATTTTGTCGATCTGGTTTGGGTATTTGTATTTACATTCTTTTATCTCGTTTAATCCTTCAACAACAATTAAGTAATATGGAAGATAATAAACCACACGGACATGAAACCGGAGATATTCATCACCAGTTTGTTGAAGAACATCACGCTCCTTCTTCTAAGAAGTTGATATGGAGAGTATTTTGGATTCTGTTAGGCGTAACAATAGTAGAAGTTGGATTGGCAGAATTGAATCATATGTATCATTTCCTGTCGAAGAGCATTATGAACTATGTGCTTATTGGCCTTACTATCGTAAAAGCTTACTTTATCGTAGCTTATTTTATGCATCTTAAACATGAAGCATTAAGTATGCGATATATCATAATTTTACCCTTCTTACTTATCGCTTACCTGATTGCTATTGCACTTTACGAAGGTAGTTTCTTAGGTACAGTCATCGGTTAATCTTCAATTCCTTTTGAGGAATTGCTTTAGAAAATGTCCAATAAAAGCACGCGGAATCTGTTGATCGTTTTAGTGATCCTGATTCTCCCTTCATTATTCTATCTCTTTTTAACACGAGGAAAGAATAATTATAATACAATTGAGATCTATGGTCCTAGAGACTATGATCCTCAATCGGGTGATACCGTCTATCATACAATACCTGAATTCTCATTTGTCAATTTTGACAGTTCAATTGTTACTTTAGAGACTTTCAAAGACAAATATTTTGTCACAGATTTCTTCTTTGCTACTTGCCCTACTATTTGTCCTAAGATGAATAGTCACATGGGGAAAGTGCAATATGAATTCAAAGATGATAGTGATGTGATGTTGCTTTCACATACTGTGAATCCGGAAGCTGACTCAGTACCTGTTCTTAGCGAGTATGCTAAAAAGTATGGCGCTAAGCCCGGGAAATGGTTCATCGTGACCGGGTACAAGCCGGAAATTTATGATCTGGCACGTCAGGGATATTTCATCAGTGCAACCGAAGGAAACGGTGGACCCAATGATTTTGTTCATAGTGAAATGATTGTGCTGGTTGATAAAAACAAACAAATCAGAGGGTATTATGAAGGCACAAATTTGATGGAGATAAATCGTCTTATTGATGATATCAATCTGTTGAAATATGAGGATAAGAAAAAGTAGATTCGTAAAGGATGAGCGATCAGGTTCTAAAAAACTATTCAGATAAAGGAATAAGCCGGGCAATTGTGATCATCAGTACAATTGTAGTTTTGACCGTAGTGGTGCTTTTTAATTTGCCTAAAGCTACAACCATCCCGGGTTTCGTTAGCTGGCTTCCTAAATTGAATGCCATAATTAATTCGCTCTGCAGCATCATTTTGATCACATCTTTCATAATGATCCGCAAAAGAAATATATTAATGCACAGAAATCTTAATCTTGCTGCATTTTCACTCTCCGCACTGTTTCTGATCTCATATATCATCTTTCATTCTTTTGGTATAGAAACGAAATTCCCTGCAGAAAATTCACTTCGTCCTGTCTATCTTATTATTCTCCTAACCCATATTGTACTTGCTACTATCGTTTTGCCTCTGGTGCTTTTTGCTTTTTACAGAGGTCTTAATATGCAAGTAGAAAAGCATAAAAAGATAGTGAGATGGGCTTTCCCGATCTGGTTATATGTAACTTTATCCGGAGTTGTTGTATATTTGATGATATCACCTCATTACAATTTTTGATCATGCAAAAAAGAAATATATTCCTAAGCCTGATTTTATCAGTATTCCTTCTTTCCAGCCCTGTGGCCTCATTTGCGCAATGTGCCATGTGTAAAACATCTGTCGAGTCAAACATGGGCAAAGACGAAAGTAAAATTGGAGCTGGTCTCAATAAGGGTATCTTATATCTGATGGGCATACCTTACGCATTGGGGATTGTTGGTGGAATTGTCTGGTATGTGAATCGTAAAAAGTTGAGTCGAGAAAGTGAAACTGAGTAATATCATGTTTTGCACCTGTTCAATTCGTAAATTTGCGGTTGTACAATAATTTATCATGTTGCTTCATAATCGTGTCAATAAAGAAGAGCTCAAAAAGCGTCTTATGGATGAACCATTCCGTAGGATAACACTTTCCTTTTATCGCTATATCTTAATTCAGAACACATCCATTTTCCGGGATCAGCTTTATTTTGATCTGGATCAACTCGGTGTATTCGGAAGAATTTATATTGCACGCGAAGGGATCAATGCGCAGATCTCTGTGCCGGAAGCAAACTGGAAAGCATTTGAAGACTATCTCGAGTCGAATTTGTTCTTGAAGGATGTTCCGCTCAAGATCGCTGTGGAAGATGATGGGAAGTCGTTCTATATGCTCAATGTGAAGATCCGGAAAAAGCTTGTAGCTGATGGACTGGATGATGATTCTTTTGATGTGACGAATGTTGGAAGACACCTTGACGCTGTTGAGTTCAATGAGATCACTGCTCAGGATGATGCCATTCTGGTTGATATGCGGAATCATTATGAATCCGAAATTGGCCATTTCGAAGGAGCTATTTGTCCGGATGCAGATACATTTAGAGAAGAACTCCCCCTGGTACTTGATCTTTTAAAAGACAAGAAAGATAAACCGATCGTGCTTTATTGTACAGGTGGTATCAGATGTGAAAAAGCCAGCGCTTTTCTCAAACACCATGGATTTGAAAATGTAAATCAATTGTATGGTGGAATCATTGCCTATGCAAGTCAGGTAAAGGAATCAGGACTGGAGAATCGCTTCAAAGGAAAGAATTTTGTTTTTGATGAAAGACTGGGTGAGCGGATCAGTGACGAGATCGTAAGTAAATGCCACCAGTGTGGTAATCCTGCCGATACCCACACAAATTGTGCAAACAGCGATTGCCATTTACTTTTTATTCAGTGCTCTGAATGTGCTGAAAAAATGCAGGGTTGCTGCTCGGATACCTGTTTTGAATTTATTCAACTCCCATTGGATCAGCAGAAAGAACTAAGAAAAGGAAAGAAAGATGGGGAGGCTTATATCCATCATAAATCCAGATTAAGACCCAAACTCAGAGAATTAAAAAGATCCTGATTTGTTTTTCTTGTATTTTCACTAAATTTGTAGCTGTTCTTTAAAATAACTTATCAAGAAAGGTGGAGGGACTGAGCCCTTTGAAGCCTTGGCAACCCCGGACTCCGGTAAGGTGCCAAATCCTGTTCCGCAATATGCGGATTAAGATAAGCTGTAGAAAATCCATGATATATCCTGCGATTTCTCCGGCTTGCTTCGGAGCATGTCTTCTTTTTTTGATCTGTTATAATCCGGATCAATGATACGCAGCATACAATTAACAGAAGACGGTAGTCATACAGTGCTTTGTCACGATACTGGCGAGAGTTTCCACTCTGATCAAGGAGCGGTGATGGAGAGTATGCATGTTTTTATTGAAAATGGTTTAAAGCATGTTAGCATACAAACAGATCCACTGAGGATTTTTGAAGTTGGCTTCGGCACAGGACTTAATGCATTGCTGACCTTTGATCAAAATGCTTTATCAAACAGAAAAATTAGTTACGAAACGGTTGAACTTTATCCCATCGAAAAGGAAGTTTATGTTAAATTAAATTTCAGTTCAAAAATAAATAGTGATCAAAGAAATATTTTACAAGAACTACATAATTCAGAATGGGAAATTGAACATGCATTCGGAAATTTTAATTTTCAGAAACATCGTATTTCACTACTTGATTTTATTCCAAATAAAAAATTTCATCTGATTTATTTCGACGCATTCTCACCTGATAACCAGCTTGATTTATGGAGTCTTGAAGTTTTCAAGAAACTATATGAACACACGGAACCGGGAGGAATATTAGTTACTTATTGTGCGAAAGGAGTTGTGAGACGTACACTTCAAGCTGTTGGTTTTACAGTGGAAAGATTAACGGGTGCCGGCCGTAAAAGAGAAATGATCCGTGCAACCAAATTAACAAATTAGATCTGCATTATGACTGATATAAGAGAAGAGTTAAAGAAGAGAATACTGGTTATTGATGGTGCTATGGGGACCATGATACAACGGTATAAGTTGGAAGAGGAGGATTACCGTGGTGAGCAGTTTGCTAATTGGCATGTGGATGTGAAAGGTAATAATGATCTGCTTTCTCTGACTCGTCCTGACATTATCAAACAGATCCATCTTGATTATCTCGAAGCCGGTTCGGATATCATCGAGACAAATACATTTAATTCTACATCCATCTCAATGGCGGATTATGAAATGCAGGAATTTGTGTATGATATTAATTTAGCTGCTGCTAAGATTGCAAGATCAGCTGCCGACGAAGTAACAAAAAAGAATCCTGCTCAACCCCGTTTTGTGGCCGGTGCATTTGGACCTACAAGCAAGACAGCATCCATGTCTCCTGATGTAAATGATCCCGGTTATCGTGCCGTAAAATTTGATGATCTGGTTGCAACATATAAAGAGCAAGCTCGTGGCTTGATAGATGGAGGCGTAGATCTTTTATTGGTGGAAACCGTATTCGATACTTTGAATGCAAAAGCTGCATTGTTTGGAATTCAGGAATATCTAAAGGAGATCGGTCGCATCATGCCGGTAATGGTGAGTGGTACGATAACAGATGCAAGCGGACGCACTTTAAGCGGACAAACAGCAGAAGCTTTTCTTACTTCCATTTCTCATGTCGATCTGCTTAGCGTTGGCCTGAACTGCGCTCTGGGAGCCCATGAGATGAGACCTCACATTCAGGAACTTTCAGAAAAAGCACCTTTTTATATCAGCGCATATCCAAATGCAGGATTACCAAATCAATTCGGAGAATACGATGAAAGTCCGGAAGATATGGGGCATCATATTCATGACTTTATTGAAAGTGGATTTCTAAATATTGTTGGAGGATGTTGCGGTACAACTCCGGATCACATTCGGAAAATTGCTTCACTTGCTGCTGCTGCAAAACCGCGGCTTCTTCCGGTTCGGGATCACATGTTACACTTAAGTGGACTCGAACCTTTAGTACTTCGTCCGGAAAGTAACTTCATGAATATTGGAGAACGGACCAATGTAACGGGCTCAAGAAAATTTGCAAAGTTGATCCTTTCCGGAGATTATGACAGCGCACTCGCTGTAGCCAGAGACCAGGTGGAAGGCGGAGCTCAGGCGATCGATGTAAACATGGATGAAGGAATGTTGGATGCAGAAGCTGCAATGGTAAAGTTTCTGAATCTGATCGCCGCCGAACCGGATATTGCAAGAGTGCCTATCATGATCGACTCTTCAAAATGGAATGTGATAGAAGCCGGATTAAAATGTGTTCAAGGGAAAGCGATCGTGAATTCTATCAGCATGAAGGAAGGCGAAACGCAATTTCTTGAGCAAGCTGAAAAGATCAAGATGTATGGTGCTGCAGTTGTGGTGATGGCTTTCGATGAAGCAGGACAAGCAGATACGTATGAAAGAAGAATTCAGATCTGTGAACGTGCTTATAAATTACTTACAGAAAAATTGAATTTTCCTCCCCAGGATATCATTTTTGATCCCAATATTTTTCCTGTTGCTACAGGAATGGATGAGCATAGAAAAAATGCGATCGATTTTTATAGTGCCACAAAATGGATCAAGGAAAATCTTCCGCATGCCAAAGTTAGCGGTGGCGTTAGCAATGTGTCATTTAGCTTCAGAGGAAATGATGTGGTGCGTGAAGCCATGCACTCTGCATTTTTATATCACGGAATAAAAGCGGGTATGGATATGGGTATTGTAAACCCGGCTATGCTGCAAGTTTACGATGAGATCCCCGCTGAACTTTTGATAAAAGTTGAAGATGTTTTATTGGATCGAAATGATGATGCTACAGAAAATTTGATTGAATATGCAGAGCGTGTCAGAGGAACAGGAATAAAAGATGAAAAGGTGGAGGCTGAATGGAGAAAAGAAAGTGTAGAATCAAGATTGAGTCATTCTTTGATAAAAGGAATTACTGATTTTATTGAACAAGACATGGAAGAAGCAAGACCTAAATTCAAAAGAGGTCTTGAACTGATAGAAGGTCCATTGATGGATGGGATGAATATCGTTGGGGATCTTTTCGGATCCGGAAAAATGTTCCTCCCGCAAGTGGTCAAAAGTGCAAGAGTGATGAAGAAAGCTGTTGCTTGGTTATTACCCTATATTGAAGCAGAAAAAATTGAAGGTGAAGTAAGTCGTAAAGCAGGTGTTGTGCTGATGGCAACTGTGAAAGGGGATGTACATGATATTGGAAAAAATATTGTCGGTGTAGTTTTGGGATGTAACAATTACGATGTTATTGACATGGGAGTGATGGTTCCTGCAGATAAGATTCTGGATAAAGCAGAAGAGATAGGAGCTGATGTGATTGGCCTCAGTGGTTTGATCACACCGAGCCTCGATGAAATGGTTCATGTTGCAAAAGAAATGAAACGCAGAGGAATGAATAAACCTTTGCTCATTGGTGGAGCTACTACTTCAAGGATCCATACCGCTGTCAAAATTGCACCGCATTATGATCATCCTGTGATCCATGTTAATGATGCGTCTCGCTGTGTGGGTGTGGTAAGCAATTTATTAAGCCAAAATAACAGATTAGATTTTCTTTCTTCAATTAAGAACGAATATGAAGAATTAAGAATCAATCATAGTAACAGAAAAGTACAGGATATTTTTGTCAGCCTTGAAGAAGCGAGAGCAAATGGATATAAATTTGAATGGCAAATGGAACGGCCTAAAGCACCTGCTTTCGTTGGTCTGAAATCATGGACCTATTATCCTTTAGAAGAACTTGTAAATTATATCGACTGGTCTCCATTTTTTCATGCCTGGGAATTGAAAGGAGTTTATCCAAAAATACTTGAGGATGAATATGTCGGTGAAGAAGCAAAAAATCTTCATCGCGATGCACTTTCTATGCTGGATAAAATAGTAAAAGAGAAATGGATCCAGGCCAGTGGCACCATGTTCATTTATCCTGCTCAGAGCAATGGTAAAGAAGACGTCATTGTTTACGATCCGCGCATGCGTACTGAAAAGATCGCAACTTTGCACATGCTTCGTCAGCAAACTCGTAAACCGGCCGGACAAGCCAATATGTGTCTTGCGGATCTGTTGCCTCCGGTATCCAGCAATGTAATGGGATATATAGGTGGTTTTGCAATTACAGCCGGACTTGGTATTGATGAGCATGTAGCCCGGTTTGAAGCAGATCATGACGACTACAGTAGCATCATGTTAAAGGCATTGGCTGACAGGCTTGCAGAAGCATTTGCAGAGCGCATGCATGAACGTGTCCGTAAGGAATTTTGGGGTTATGCAGCAGACGAAAATTTCTCTCCTGCAGAATTGGTGAAAGAAAAGTATGAAGGAATTCGCCCTGCCCCGGGTTACCCGGCTTGTCCTGATCATACCGAGAAAGCAACCTTGTTTGAGATGTTGGATGCGACAAACAGGACTGGGATCGTGCTTACCGAAAACATGGCCATGTTCCCAACTGCAGCGGTAAGTGGATACTATTTTTCTCAACCCGGAGTTCCCTATTTTGGGGTCGGTAAAATAAATCGTGATCAGGTTGAAGACTACGCTTTAAGAAAAGGAAAATCGGTAGAAGAAATTGAAAGATGGCTTGCACCAAATCTTGGATATCAGATGGTTTAGGCCCAATTCGTTAATAACCTTATTTTTTTTATATTTTTGAGGGACACAGGATTCAATTCTAAGCCTTTAAATCTGTTTTTTATGCAACAGTCGCATACCCTTTTCTCAAGGCCCGGCAAATTCCAACTTCTATTTTGGAGTCTGCTTTTGGTTTTTTCTACTATCTCGTTTAAAGCAAGTTCACAGTCGGCAAAAGTTTGGACACTAAAAGAATGTGTCGATCATGCTTTGGAGAATAATATTCAGATCAAACAAAGTAGTTTGAATATGGAACTTGCAGCGGATGGTAAAACGCTGAGCTTTGCTGCCATGTTCCCATCGTTGAATGCGACTGCATCACATAATTATAATTTTGGAAGAAATGTGGATCCCACAACTAACCTTTTTACCAATGATCAGGTACAGAGTAATAGTTTTTCCTTGTCCTCAAATCTAACATTGTTCAATGGATTTCAAATGCAGAATTCGTTGAAGCAATCAGGCATAGATCTTATTGCCAGCAAATATGATCTGGAGAAAATGAAGGATGATATCGCCATGAATGTGGTGAGCGCATATCTCCAAGTTTTATATGCAAAAGATCAATTGAAGAGTAGTGAAGAGCAGTTCAACACAACCAAAAAGCAAAGAGAGCGTATTGCAAAATTCGTTGAAGTAGGCAGTCAGCCCAGAGGCGCTTTACTTGACATCGAATCTCAAGTAGCGAGTGATGATTATTTGGTTATTAACGCCAAAAATAATCTTGATATTTCTTTATTATCCTTGGCTCAATTGCTGGAGCTGCAAAGTGTAAAAGGTTTTGATATCTCCGACCCTTCAATTCAAGCACCGGAGTTAATCATTGAATCACTTGACCCGGATATAGTTTATGCTACAGCATTAAAAAATCAACCCGGAATATTTGCTTCGGAAAAAAGAATTGAAAGTTCTCAACGGGGTTTGCAAATAGCAAGAGGAGCAAGGTCTCCAAGACTCAGTATGTTTGGTTCTTTGAATTCTAGTTATTCAAGCGCATTCAAAAGTTTTGAAAATGGAGCTCTTGTTGAACTTCCTTTTCAGGATCAAATAGATCAAAATTTTTCTAAATCTCTGGGCTTCTCTTTGAACATTCCGATATTCAATGGACTTCAGGCAAGTAAAGGAATCAACAGAGCAAAGATCAATTTACAGAGATCCGAGTTGGACGATATCAATACCAAGAATAACCTCCGTAAAACTATACAGCAAGCCTATGCGGATGCACTCGCATCCTATATGAAATGGCAAAGCAGTGATATAAATGTCAACGCACTCGAAGAGAGTTTACGATATGCCGAACAAAGAATGACAGTCGGAGCTTCGGCATCCATAGACTATATCAATGCCAGCAACAGATTGATTCAGGCAAAAACCTTACAGCTTCAGAACAAGTACGATTATATTTTCAGAGTTAAAATTTTGGATTTCTATCAGGGCAAGCCCCTGGTATTTTGATACCGCATATTATTATGGCAAAGAAAAAATCAACAATGAAATACCTGCTTATTGCTGTGGGTGTACTTATCGTTCTGGCGATCGTTGGAAAACAGACCGGTGTAATTTCTTCAGGCAAAGAGATTCTGGTAGCAGTTGATAAAGCTTCGAATGCTACTATCACGGAAACTGTTGCTGCTAGCGGCAAGATACAGCCTGAAACTGAAGTAAAGATCAGTGCAGATGTCTCCGGAGAGATCGTTGAACTGGCAGTAATTGAAGGACAAAAAGTAAAGCAGGGAGATCTTCTAGTACGCATCGACCCTGAAATTTATATCAGTACTGTTGATAGATTGTCTGCATCCGTAAATAATTCAAAAGCAAATCTTGCAAATGCAAAAGCAAGATTATCTCAATCTCAGGCTCAATTTATAAAAACGGAATTAGATTATAAACGAAACGAAAAACTCTATAAGGAAAAAGTGATCTCTGATTCTGAATTTGAAACGATCAAATCTTCTTATGCAGTTGCCAAAGCAGAAACCGAAGCTTCCAAGCAAACCGTGCTTGCATCAGGTTACGGAGTTGAGAGTGCTGTGGCTGCATTGACAGAATCAAAGGAAAACCTGAAGAAGACCAGCATCTATGCTCCGATTGATGGAACCGTTTCTAAACTGAATGTAGAAAAAGGGGAGAGAGTAGTTGCAACATCTCAGTTTTCCGGAACTGAACTTATGCGCATTGCAAATCTGGGTGAGATGGAAGTGAATGTTGATGTGAGTGAAAATGATATAATCCGTGTGAAATTGAATGATACCTGTATGGTGGAAGTGGAAGCTTATCCAAACAGAAAATTCACCGGCTTGGTAACGGAGATAGGAAGCTCTGCAAATGTTGCAGGTGTAAGTGCAGATCAGGTGACAAACTTTAGTGTAAAGATCAGGATCCTCAGAACATCTTATGAAGATCTGATTCCTGCCGATAATCCGGCCAAATCTCCTTTCCGTCCGGGAATGTCTGCTACGGTTGATATTCAAACCAAACGTGTTTTTAATGTTTTGAGCATTCCTATTCAATGTGTCACAACTCGTGATACTCTGGCAGAAAAAAATAAAAAGATCGTTGATCCGGGATTGAAAGAGGAGGATGAAGCTAAGAGTTCTAGCGATTCTGAAATCTCAGAATTCGTCTTTACGATCAAAGAAGGTAAAGCGGTACTCACTCCTGTCAAAACAGGGATTCAGGATAATATGCTGATCGAGATCATAAGCGGATTAAAGGTAGGAGATGAAGTAATTTCAGGACCGTATAGCGCTATTTCACGAACACTTAAAAAAGATGATGTTGTGAAAGTTGTAGCCAAAGAAGATCTATTTAAAGACAAGAAAAATTAACCTTTGTCGTACATTCTTAATATAGAAACATCAACTTCTGTTTGCTCTGTTTCACTTTCTTTTAACGGGGAATTAAAATTATTTCGGGAAGATAATTCGGGAATGAAGCATGCTGTGCAACTCAGCATTTTTATTGAGGAATTATTGAAGCAAGAAGCCATTGGAATAAAACAACTTGACGCTATTGCTGTAAGCTCCGGTCCCGGTTCCTATACAGGTTTGCGGATAGGTCTTTCAACTGCAAAAGGACTATGTTTTTCAAATGATATTCCACTGATCACAATTCCTTCTTTGGATATTATTGCATATGGAATAAAGCATGATTCCGAATTTTCAATAGTTGATGGAGAGTTCATTTATCCCATGATCGATGCGCGAAGAATGGAAGTATATACTGCTCGATTCGATCATATGTTGAATAGAGTAAATGAGTATCATGCACTGATAATTGAAGATCCTGATTTTTTTGAATCCTTAAATAATGCTGTTGTTTTTTTTGGAGGAGATGGTGCACAGAAATTCGAGCATTATAAAAGTGAATTTCCAAATCTTAGATTTACCCGGGTTCTTTCATCTTCAAAATATATGTGCATTTTGGCAAATGAGAAATTAATTAAAGGCCAATTTGCAGATCTTGCTTATTCAGAACCATTCTATTTAAAAGATTTTGTTGCAGGTAAACCCAAGTCGCAACTTTGATTTTGGCCAAATAATCAAAGGATTTCACCCATAATAAGTTGCATTTCATATAAAATTCGATGTAATTACCTGGATTTTTATTAAATTTCGTTATGCTTCTATTCAGGACCCCTGATCCTCTTTCCTTAAGAGTCCTGTTGATTGTAACGTTTTCCTTCATTTTTGTTAACGTGAAGGCTCAACTTACAGTTAATAGTACACCCACACCCACACAATTGGTTCAAAACAATTTATTGGGTTCCGGAGTAAGTGTTTCCAATATTCAATATACCGGCCCACCTTTATCTAAAGGTACATTTGCAAATGGTGGTCTTACAAATCTTGGCATTAATTCAGGAGTAATATTAAGTTCAGGTAATGCCAGTGGTGCCATTGGCCCTAACAATACAGGAAGTACAAGTACTAATTTTGGAAGCCCTGGTGATGCTTTTTTAAATACACTTGTTTCACCCAACCCAACTTTTGATGCTTCAATTCTTGAATTTGATTTTGCTGTTGCATCAGATTCAATTCGTTTCAAATATGTTTTTGGATCTGAAGAATATAATGAGTGGGTTAATTTTACATATAATGATGTATTCGGATTTTTCTTAAGTGGTCCGGGTATACCGGGCGTAAGGAATCTTGCAACTATTCCGGGTGCTGGAATACCTGTATCCATCAATAATGTGAATAATGGGGTTTCACCTCCGGGTATTCCTGCTACCGGTCCATGCACAAATTGTGCTTATTACCGGGATAACACAGCTGGTACTTCTTTGCAATATGATGGTTTAACTACAGTATTGACAGCAAAGTCTAATGTTACTGTTTGCGAAACGTATCATATCCGACTCGCTATTGCTGATGCGGGTGATCCTAATCTTGATTCAGGTGTTTTTCTTGAATCAAACTCTTTCACAAGTTTTGGGAATATCAATATTTCATCAAGCGGTGGTACACAGTCGGGTGATACGATCTTCTTTTGTCCGGGAACACCAATAACATTGTGTGCCGTGCCTTCAGTGAATTATAGCTGGTCAACAGGTGCAACTACACAATGTATAACTGTTACCACACCCGGCTACTATTCCTGCTTCACTTCAAAGGGGAGTTGTTTTGCATGGTCTAACCAGTATATCCTGGTTCCTGCTGCTGCACCGGCGATTACCGTAACTGCAAGTGGCCCTACTCAACTTTGTCCGGGTTCAAATGTTACCCTTACTGCTAATTCTGCCATTTCTCCGGTTACCTGGTCTAATGGTGCAACAACCCAAAGCATTACTGTTAATTCAGCCGGAACATATACAGCTTCAGTTACTACTGGTGGAACATGCGCTGTTTCAAGTGCAAGTATTTCAGTAACGATGGTAAGCAACGTTGCAACTGTCACTGCTTCCGGTCCAACTACCATCTGCCCTACAAACACAGTTACACTTACTGCCAATTCAGGGAGTTCTTATCTGTGGTCAAATGGCGCTACAACTCAAAGTATTGTTGTAGGAACAACCGGAAATTATTCAGTCACAGTATATCAACCGGGTGGTTGTAGTGCTGTTTCTGCACCGACAAATGTCACCATTTCTATGCCTGTGGCTACAGTCACGGTAACTGGAAATCCTGTTATCTGTCCGGGTGCATCCGTTGTACTTCAAGCAAATGCAGGTTCAGCCTGGTTATGGTCAAATGGAGCTACAACTCAAAATATTAATGTTACTACCCCGGGTTCATATTATGTTCAGGTTACAAATGCTTTCAATTGTCTTACATCTTCCAATAGTGTTAGCGTTACACCGAGTTTTCCAACAGCGACTATTTCAGTCAGCGGAAATCAAACTCTGTGTCCGGGTGATAATGTAACACTGACGGCAAATTCAGGTAGTGCATATTTATGGAATAATGGAGCAACAACACAAAGTATAGTTGTTTCAACAGCCGGTAATTTTAATGTCATTGTTACAAATACAGATCTATGTAATGCAACATCAACAGGCATTCCTGTAAACATGAGCAACCCTATCGCAAGTGCGACAGCAGGTGGAAACACTACATTATGTCCGGGACAAAATGTAACGCTCAATGCAAATTCAGGCTCTTCCTGGCTTTGGTCCAATGGCTCTACAACACAATCTATAACTGTTGGTAGCGGAGGAACGTATTCTGTTAGCGTCATGAATGCTGATGGCTGTTCTGCAAATTCAAATCTGATCCCTGTCGTAAATAGTATCCCTACGGCTGCTGTCACTGCATCAGGTCCCGTAGATCTCTGCCCCGGAACAAATGTGACACTTAATGCTAATGCTGGCCAAAGCTACCTTTGGAGTAATGGCTCTACCTCATCAAGTATCAACGTTAGTTCGCCCGGAAGTTATTCAGTTCAGGTAACAAATACAGATAATTGTACTGCAGCTTCAACTGCTATAAATGTTACTTCACTGCTTGCAGTAGCTTCGATCACACCATCTGGATCTACACTTTTGTGTCCTGGAAATAATGTAAATCTCAATGCAAGTTCCGGAAGCGCATGGCTGTGGTCGAACGGTGCTACAACGCAGACTATTTCAGTGAATCAGGCAGGTAACTATAGTGTCACGATCATTAACTCGAATGGATGTACAGAAGTTTCTGCACCAATGGCTGTTAGCTTGTCTAATCCTTCGGCAACAGCTACTCCGGCAGGAAACACAATGTTATGTCCGGGACAAAATGTTGCTCTCAACGCAAATTCAGGATCTTCCTGGCTTTGGTCAAATGGGTCTACAACGCAATCTATAAATGTGGGAAGTGGAGGAACGTATTCTGTCAGTGTTACAAATTCTGATGGCTGTACTGCAATTTCCAATCTGATCGTAGTTTCTGAGAGTAATCCTTTAGCTAATATCACTGCTTCAGGACCATTAGATCTATGCCCTGGCGAAAACGTAACGCTTACAGCAAACCCAGGCCAGAGCTATCTCTGGAGTGATGGATCTACATCTTCTACTATTACAGTTTCAAGTTCCGGAGTGTATTCTGTACAAGTGACAAATACGGATAATTGTGTTGCTGTTTCAAGCAATACAAATGTAAATACGCTGAATGCTGTTGCAACAATTACGGCAATGGGACCCACACAATTATGTCCGGGCGGAAATGTTGTTTTGGCTGCAAGTGCAGGTAGCGCATGGCTTTGGTCCAATGGAGAAACTACACAAAACATCACCGTTACACAATCAGGAAACTATAGTGTGAATGTTGTGAATTCAAATTCATGTGCAGCTCTCACGTTGCCTGTTTCAGTATCATTCTCAACGCCAACCGCAAGTGCAACAGCATTGAGTTCAACAGATATTTGCCCCGGATCCAGTGTTGGTTTGACCGCAAATAACGGATCAGCATGGCTTTGGAGTAATGGAGCTACTACTCAACAGATCCAGGTTACTACTTCCGGCAACTACTCCGTTCAGGTTACTGATCCTACAGGATGCATAGCCAATTCTAATAGTATCCCGGTTCAGGTAATTACTCCGCTTGCAAATATCACTGTTCAGGGAAATACAGATCTTTGTCCCGGTCAGCAAGTAATATTGATTGCAAATACAGGATCTAATTATTTATGGTCGACAGGTGCAACAACACAACAGATCACTTTAACTCAAACCGGCAGCTACAGTGTTCAGGTTATAAATTCGATTGGTTGTACGGCACTTTCTGCACCGATCACAGTAAATGCGCTCACAGCTGATGCAACTGTTTTTGCAAATGGCCCGCTTAAGTTTTGTGAAGGTGGAGATGTGACTCTCAGTGCGAATCCGGGTTCTTCCTGGCATTGGTCAACGGGAGAAACTACACAAACTATCGTAGTTAATACAAGTGGAACCTATACTGTAGAAGTTGTAAATACCAATGGATGTCAAAAACTTTCACAACCGCTTAATGTTACAGTAGCTCTTAATCCGGTAGTAGATTTTTATCCTGATTTGTTTGGTGGTTGCGCTCCTTTGAAAGTTAATTTTTCTGATCTATCAAGTACAACAAATAATGCATCCTATCTATGGAATTTTGGTGACGGACAAAGTTCGCAGGACAAAAATCCGACACATATTTATAGTGGAGTTGGATTGTATTCGGTACAACTAATTGTTACTTCTTCTGAAGGTTGTAAGAGCGAACTGATCAAACCTGACTTGATAGATGTAGCAGATAGCCCTGTAGCATTCATGTCATTCTATCCAAATAACCCATTGCTATTCAGTTCAACAGTTCAGTTTTCTGATTCATCTGCAGGAGCTACTTCCCGGATCTGGCATTTTGGTGATGGTACCCGCTCAGACCTTAAAGATCCTTTGCATACCTATGATGAGCCGGGTCAATATACAATTCGTCTTGAAGTGGAAAATGGTTTTGGATGTTCGAATGAGATCATAAAAGATATTTATGTATTCCCGTTTTATCTTCCGAATGCATTTTCTCCTAATGGAGATGGTTACAACGATTCATTCTATGAAATGAATTTCAATATGAATGTTACATCTTTTGGAATGCACATTTATAACAGATGGGGGCAACTTATTTTTGAATCAGACAGTCAAGCTAAGACTTGGGATGGAAAAGATCTGAATAAAATGGATTCACCGCAAGGAGTTTATATCGTTATTATGGATGTAAAAACGCTACAGGGTACAGACCATCAATTTAAAACACAACTTACGCTGATCCGGTGATAAACTGATGATCATCTTAGCAGTTTCATTGCTTCTGAGACTTCTTGTACGGGCAGTTTACAACTTCCTTTCTCACATACATAGATCATAGTTTTCCCATCCACAAATCTGTTTTCGAAAAGTGGAATAGTTGATTCTTTTTCGGATGCCAGAATAAAATAATTTCCTTTTGCCTTTTGTCTTAATTCCTGTGCAATTGATTTTGCATTTTTTCCTGCAATAACAATTTCGTTAAATTCATAAACCTGATTTAACATTAGCATAGCATAATTTGAATATCCACTGGGGTATAGTTTCATCTTATGTTTTACAGAAAACAATAATTTATCAGAAATAGTTGAATATTGCTCTTTGCCTGTGATCAGTCCAAGTAGAAATAAACCCTTGCTCATGCTGCTATTTGATGCCGGAATTACATTGTCATGCATTTCCCTGCTTCTGGTTATCAATGCAGGATCAAGATCCGATGTAAAATAAAAAGTACCGGAGTTTGAATCATAAAAATGTTTGATTGTATACTCTGCCAGTTCTTCGGCTTTGCTAATCCAGCGATCATCATACGTAGCTTCGTAAAGTTTCAATAGCATTTCAATTGTGAAACTGTAATCTTCCAAATATGCATTGATCTTTGCTTTCCCTTCTTTATAACTATGCAATAATCCTCCATCTTTTGACCTCATTTTACTTAGTATGAAATCAGCATTTCGAATTGCACTTTTCAAAAACCGATCTTCGGTAAATACTATGTATGCATCAGCGTAAGCCTTTGCCATCAAAGCATTCCAGGAACATAATTGTTTGTCATCCAGACCGGGTCGGATCCTGTTTTTTCTATTCTCGAAAAGTTTGTTGATCGATCTTTTTTTAATCTCTGAAAATGATTGATCCGTGATTTTATTTCTAGAGATAAAATCCTGATCATTCTCGATTCTGAGTAATATGTAATTTCCTTCCCAAGCACCATGTTTGTTGATGCTAAAATATTCTCCCATGAGTTTGGCATCTTCCCCTAAAACGCTTTCAAACTCTTCTTTGGTCCAAACATAAAATTTCCCTTCTTCGCCTTCGCTGTCGGCATCCAGTGCGGAATAAAATGCTCCTTCAGTGGATGTCATTTCTCTTTCAATAAAATCCAAAGTTTGATAAACGATTTCTTTGTATAAAGGATTTGGATTCAATGCATAAGCAGCTGAATAAAGTGAGATCAGTTGAGCATTATCATACAGCATCTTTTCGAAGTGCGGAGCTTTCCATAGTCCATCAGTTGAATAACGTGCAAACCCTCCACCTATCTGATCGTAGATACCACCCAGCGCCATCTTTTCGAGAGTTAATTCTGTTTGTGCCCAGGCGCTTTTGTTCTTAGTGTTACGATAATATTCAAGGATAAATTCCCAGTTATTTGGAAGCGGGAATTTAGGAGCCCGGCTGAATCCTCCTTCTACCTTATCAAATGTTTTTTCAAATTCTGAATAGTACTCATCCAGTGTTGATCTTTCAAAATGGATATCTCCTTTTGCAACTTCTATGAGATCCATTCCTTTGATTCCATCATGTAATTTTTCTGCGTATTCAATAAATTTTTGAGGTTGCGTTTTGTAGGATCTGTCCAACTCCTGCAGTATTTCCTGCCATTGCTTTTTTGGATAATACGTTCCGCCAAATACGGGTCTGCCATCCGGTAAGGTGAAACAATTCAATGGCCAACCGCCTCTTCCTGTCATTAACTGTACTGCATTCATATAGATCTGATCTACATCAGGTCGTTCTTCACGATCTACTTTGATACATATAAAATCACGATTCATGATCTCAGCAGTCTCTACATCTTCAAAGGATTCATGTTCCATTACATGGCACCAATGACAAGCGCTGTAACCTATACTTACAAGTACAAGTTTGTTTTCTGCTTTCGCTTTTTCAAATGCTTCATCGCCCCATGGATACCAGTTTACCGGATTGTGTGCATGCTGCAATAAATACGGACTGCTTTCATGTATCAGCGAATTGGTAAATTTATGCTCACTTTGTTTCATAGTAGTTTTTCCATTATTGCAGGCCAGAGAGCTTACAAGTATTAAACATAAAAAACGAGTTGTCCTCATTATCTTAAGTTAAGAAAAAATAGGACATCGATTTTGAAATAGATTCGTTTCCGAAAACTTATACTCAACGTATCACTTTGAAATTATGATAGAAGCAGTGGTTTCCGTATTAGAATAATTACCGGATCTGTCGATGAGATAAACACTAAAAGTTGCAGCTTCAGAATTGCCGCCATTTGTAATTCCCATTGGAGGTAATTCAATATTCAATTTCCCTCTGATCGCAATATTTTCTCCGTTGGGAGTCAAGGTCTGAATTCTGAAAGCATGTACAATTCCTATTCTATTATCTTTTACCCAAAGGTTCTTTACATCAGGATCATTTGCCCCAAGATCTCCATTTCCATCCTCATAACTTAAGGTTAAGATCAATCCGTTTTCATATTCTTTTATCGAACTTTTATTTAAAAATACATTTGATATGACCGGTGTTTCAGAAATAAGTGGTTCATCCTTTTTACAAGATGAAAATAGAAAGATTACAGAGGCTAAAAACAAAGCGTATCTCATCATTATTGTATCTTAAATGAATACACTGATTTTATATAAGACAATGTGCTGTTTGTCGGATAACCCGTCGCGACCGCATGTTGAGGGTCTCTGGCGAAATAACGCATATAGTAAATACCTCCGGTAGTTAGTGAAGAAGTATTGAATGTAACAAACCACAATTTTAGATTCCCTAATAGTACATAAGTTGCCTGATGTAAAACAGGGTTGCTGAAATCGTCGATCGAAGTAGAAAGTTTCAATTGATTTTGCAAAAGATTTTCAACTGCAGTACTATCATCTTGCAATACAAAATAGATGGTCATGTTTGTTGCTGATGGAACAATAAAAGGATTGTATGCAATTCCATCAACACGGTTTGTATCAATACGAGTACCGTTTCCATCGAAAGCCGCATAAGCTACCAGTTCCGGTTCCTGATTCGGATAGCTTGGCAAAACAGATACATTTCCATTGATATCACGTGCTCCATTTGAGATCCAGTTGTTGATATGGCCTAGCTCAGTACTGTTCAGCGGAGTGCTGTATAATGGCATTCTACCGAGCACGGAATCTCCGGTTACCAACCGTTCATGCAACCACGAATTATTTACATCAAAAGGTATGACTCTGTAGTTGAATGTTCCCTGAGAATTATTCTTAATTACTTTATGATAAACCAAAGAGGAATAGGTACTCTGAACACTTCTAAAATCAGGTTCGAAATTTCCGTCATGACAACCCGGATTATTGCATTTCACATTGAAGATATTTTTATGCAGTCCGGTAATACTGTTGGGGTCAGGCTCAACAGGAGGATTAGTTCCTCCACTATTTATCCCGTCATAAGGATTTGGAGGATCGATAACATCACTTTTACATGCATAAAGGATCACGCACAACGAAACACACAGAAAGGTCAGATACTTTATCATATAAAGGCTTGCGTTAATGCTGCCCCGGGTAATAATCCTCCGGGTATCTCATTGTTAAATCCAAGTATGTATGAAATTGTAGGAACAATATCTATGCTTTGACCCAACACAGAATTGAATACGGTGTTTTGTTTTACGATAGAAGGAGGTCCTACTACCATACAAAATATTTCTCTGGATGTTTGATCACTTGTATGATCCAGGGCGAACCTACCATTGGTATCAACAACTGTGTTTGCTTGCAGATTCCGACCATGCTCCGGAGCAACGATCAGAATAGTGTCGTTTGCCATTCCGGGAGTGTTTTGTATGGTCTGCCATAGATGTGCCACGGCCCAATCGGATTTGCGCAAATTGTTACAGTACCCGCTAAAATTTGAATGACAAATATCTACATCCTGCATATTTACAACAAGTAATTCGGGCTTGAATTCCTTGATGATCTCTTCAGCAAAAAAGATATTGTACATATCATTATTCATTGCCGATCCTACACCCCAGGGATTATTGTATTGACCGGATACGGCTTTGTTGAACGCGCCACTGATGAAGTTTTGGAGAATTGTTTTTTCTATTTCAGGATTGATCACACCTGCATCACCACCGACGATCTGACCCACAAAATTCTTATCTGTGAACTCTCTCATATTGGTTATCATAGCTTGTTCAGAACTGCTGAACTGCCTCATGTTGCCCAAGACATCATATCCTGCGGAAGAAATGAGTGATGTGGGTGCTATGAAATTTGCACCATATTGAGCTCCGTATCCGGGGTATTTGCTGAAGTTTAATGCCGGGTAGGGTCCTAATGAATTACTTACCCACCAGGAATTAAGTGTTGACATAGCCGGACTGTTATGCTTCCTGTAATATTCGAAGATTGTGGGATATGCAGGATGATCTCTAAGGTTCAGATCTGCACTTGTATATTGTCCGGTAACTGCAGTGGTATGGCCGTTGAAATGACCGGTTGGTCCGGCAGCATATCTGAATTCTTTAAACAGTGTACCGTAATTTTGTAAAGGCAACGGGAGTGGGGAAGGAGGTAATGCACTCATGGATCCGATAATATCGGGTGAGATCGCTTCTGTACCATTGAACATAGCACGCATTAAATTTCCTTCTGCCTTTTGCACGGACTCAAAATTCCGAACCCCGCCGGCAAAAAGACAAAATACCACATGATTAGCTTTTCGCGCTCCGGTGGCTGCAAACAATCTTCCACTTGGCAAAATATAGGGCAGAGTCATCATGCCTGCCGTTGCCAGGCTAGCCTTACGTAGAAATTCTCTTCTTGCAATTGTTTTAGTGGTCGACATCAGTAGTATCTATATTCATTACTGGTCATCATAGCATAATAGACCATAGCAGGATTTATCCCTGCATTTTTTTCTATCAGATCTTTTATATACCAGGCTTCAAATGCCTGCGCTTCTCTGTTAAAAAATTTGAGATAAGATTTAAGAATGAATGCATTAATATCAGATCTCATTTGAGCATCTGTAGGCAATTGCACTCCGGGTTTATTCAGGAAGTTCCGGATGATCATATCTTCAATTAATTTCCTGTCACCAAAACTTTGATATGCAAGATCAAGTTTGATCAATTCTGCTGAGGAGATTCCGGTGCCAAAAAGATCTGAATATGCGATCGAGATAAATTCTATTGTAGATTTTACGTTGTCTTTCCCGGATCCGGATTGACTTACTGTAACCGGGTTTAGCTCATAGATGTAGTCTTGTTCTTTTTTACAAGAACTGAAAAATATCAATAAGCTTATGATGAATATATATGAACTTTTTAATATCATAGTCCTGCGTATTCATTACTGATCAAAATGGTTTTTTGCATTTGTGAGTAACTACCACTTTGCTTATACTTTGAAGTGAGATCACTCATCTCAACGGATGTAGGTTCGCGAAATAAAAACCGTTTATAGGATAGGCGAACCTGACCTTCGTAATAATCGTCGGAGTTAAAAAACAGATTAATCAGATCAATTTTACTTTTTCCAAATTGTAAAAATACGATGGCATTTTTTCCATCCACCATATCGATTGCGGATAGTAATTCTGATTGTGTTGGATATCTCAACAAGAAATGTTGCCATAATGAAACAACAAAATTCAGACTCCCCATGTTGAGTTGATCATAGAAATTATTGTTAACACAACGCAAAAACATTTCTTTAATATTGATAGTTCCGTTTTGCAATTTGAAAGGTATTTCACGCATAAGCTCTAATCGATCTATTTCATCCTGAATTAGGTCGTAGAATAGGATATAAGCAGGATCTTGTAATAAAATGGAATAAAGAAAGATCTGCTGAGCGATCAGATTCGTATCCATACTATTTAGCAAGTCAGCACGGGCCAAGGTATATAAATTGTCTTTGTATGCAGGTTTCGAAATTATTCCTTCGATAAATGTTGCTCGGGTAGAACTGGAGAAGTTTGTATTTTTAAGATCGATCCTTGCCGTATTGAATTCGATGCTATCCGGTTCTCTTGCCAGCAGACTTATATAACTCCGGATGATATATGTCTCAATTGTAGCATTTGAGATGGTAGGGTCAGCAGGTGCATCATTCCCCGGAACTGCAATAATATCATCTTTGCGGCAAGCACTAAATGCCGTCAACATCATAGCAAGTATAAATATATTTTGTGCTCTGAAAAACTGCATATATCAAATATACAAATTGAATGGTATTTATAACAATTGAATCCATGAAAAATTGTTTTGCGCCATTGATAGCAGAGAAAAGCCCACAGCCCACAAATTTTTTAGGCGAGGATTTACAGCGTATATCCTGACCCTGTCGAGCTTTACGAAGGCAGTGAGGCGCCCAAAATATTTTTATTCACCAATATATATGAATTACTAACTTTATGCGCTTGAATTAATTATTGACATCCGTTTAAGCCGGATACTATTTACCTGTGTTTGATATAGAAAATTAATGATGAAAGAATTTGTAAAGAGTTTATTTGTTGAGGAAGTTGAGATAAAAGACAACCTCGTAATAATGCATTCTCAAGCAGCTGATATGAATCAGAAATTGACAAATGATGCATTCTCTGAGAAGTGGCTTGCTGCGGCAGATAAGGGTGTAATGACAGGAGAAGGATTGGAATTTCAGAAGAATTGGTATTTGGATCTGTATGGATTTGAATCTTTTGATATTTTGAAAGATTTCTTGACCACAAAAAAAGTGATCCTTGATGCCGGTTGTGGATTGGGGTATAAGGCAGCAATGTTCGCAGAGTTTGCTCCCAACTCAATTGTGATTGGGATGGATTTTTCAGATGCAGTTATAGTTGCAAGAGAAACGTATAAACATCTTCCCAATTTATTTTTTGTAAAAGGAGATATTGCGAATACAAAATTGAAAAGCAATTCCATTGATTATGTCTCCTGTGATCAGGTACTTCATCATACAACAGATCCGTTGAAAACCTTTGCCCATCTATGTGATATTACGAAAAAGGGTGGTGAATTTGCAACATATGTGTATGCAAAGAAAGCATTGCCACGTGAATTGTTAGATGAATATTTCAGAGATAATGTGAAGAATCATTCGAATGAAGAGATATGGGCATTGTCTGAACAACTAACGGAATTGGGGAAAACACTTTCAGAGTTGAATATTAAATTCAATTGTCCGGATATTCCATTATTGGGTATCAAGGGAGGGGAGCAAGATCTTCAGCGATTTATTTATTGGAATTTTATCAAATGTTTCTGGAATGAAAAAGTAGGATATGAATATTCATTATCCACCAATTTCGATTGGTATATTCCAACAAATGCATATCGATATTCTGAACAGGATTTTAGAGATATGATAAGTAGTAATTCATTGGAGATATCTTATTTTCATTCTGAAGAAGCTTGTTATTCCGGGCGTTTTAAGAAACCTTGATCTAAATATTAATATGTATTTCAAAAAAAATCCCTGTTCATATGAACAGGGATTTTTTGATCTTACAAGAATTATTATTTGCTCATTTCAGCATAATTCAAAAAGAAATGAGGAATAGTTTCTATACCTTTTAGATAATTAAAAATTCCATAATGTTCATTGGGAGAATGGATGTCATCTGAATCCAATCCGAATCCCATCAACACAGAATCGAGTCCCAGCTCCGTTTTGAACAATGCAACAATGGGAATACTACCACCACCTCTCACAGGAATAGGCTTTTTACCAAAGGTAGTTTCCATGGCTTTTGCTGCCGCCTGATATGCAACAGAATTGGTTGGAGTTACAACCGGCTCACCACCATGATGCGGACGTACCGATACCTTTACACCTTTGGGAGCTATGGATTCAAAATGTTTTATAAATAACTCAGTAATTTTTTCGCTGTTTTGATTTGGAACAAGACGCATACTTACTTTCGCAAATGCTTTTGAAGGCAACACAGTCTTAGCTCCTTCACCAATATATCCACCCCAGATCCCATTCATCTCTAAAGTAGGACGGATAGAGGTTTGTTCGTTTACGCTATATCCCGCCTCACCAATGGTTTCTTCAATTGATAGATCTTTCATGTATTTGTCTTTGCTAAATGGAGCCTTTGCCATTTCAGCACGTTCAGCATCCGAGACAATTTCAACATCATCATAAAAACCCGGAATAGTTATGTGATTATTCTCGTCTTTCATGGAAGCGATCATCTGGCAAAGTATATTAATTGGATTGCCAACAGCTCCTCCATAAACTCCGGAATGAAGATCTTTATTGGGACCTGTAACTTCAACTTCCACATAACTTAATCCGCGCAACCCAACAGTGATTGAAGGAACATCATTTGCGATCATCGAAGTATCAGAAATCAAAATAACATCAGCCTTCAGCTTGGCTTTATTTTCTTTTACAAATTTTCCCAGATTATCAGATCCCACTTCTTCTTCACCTTCGATCATGAATTTGATGTTGCAAGGCAAAATGGATTCTTTTTGCATGATCTCAAAAGCTTTTACATGCATATAAACTTGCCCTTTGTCATCACAAGCACCACGTGCGAAAATTTTATTGTCAATAATGACCGGTTCGAATGGCGGACTATTCCACAGGTTCAACGGATCAGGAGGCTGTACGTCGTAGTGACCATACACCAGGACTGTAGGCAATGACGCATCTATGATCTTCTCACCATAAACTATTGGATGGCCTGCCGTTTCACAAACTTCTACCTTGTCAGCTCCTGCGGTTTTAAGACTATTGCTCACAAACTCGGCAGCCCTTCTTACATCGTCTTTGTATTTACTGTCAGCACTTACAGATGGAATTTTCAATAATTCCAATAATTCATTGACATAACGATCTTTATTATTTTCAATCTGTTTTTTTATATTTTCCATGTGTTTTTTCTAGGATCGTAAAGATAAGATTTTAAGATGTGAAGCTGTAATTATTGATTCGATAAAACAAGAATCTTCGTTTCAATATTGTGTGTCAACTCAATTAGCAAATATAAAAGCGAATTTCTACTCCTCTGTTATTTAATAATTTAAATATTATTTTTTGTGTGCAAACTTAAAAGAACAACATATATCCATGCTTTCGGACTGCTGAGATCGTTAGTTCTTGCTTGTCCATTTTCTTGTAAAACGAGTAAAAAATCGTAAGTTTGTTTTGCTCGGTCCCCTATTGCCGAACCCTTTACCACCATGAACCTATCCAGAAACGAACGCACGTTCATTTCCATGAAGGCTTTTACCCTGATTGGGTTGATGCTTTTGTGCATTCCTGTTTTTTCACAAGTACCCGCAAATAATTTGTGTTCAAATTCACAGGTGATCACTATCAGTCCCAGTGGAACAACATGTGTTTCAGGCACAAATTTAAATGCAACATCTGACGGTTTTTTTAATGCATGTAATGCACCTACCGGGGGTAATGAAGTATGGTATACATTTATAGCTACCGGAACAAATAATACAATTACTGTTAATCCTGCTGCCGGAGCCGGAGCTGCACAGTCATTAGTACTAACGATTAATTCAGGAAATTGCAGTACTCCGGCTTCACTGATATGCGATGCTGCTCCCGGTCCCGGAGGAAGTGCATCCGCTTCATGGGTATTTACTCAAGGAGTACAAGTGTGGTTCGAAGTAACAACGCTGGGTGCAGCGGGTAATTTTGATGTGTGCGTTACCTCAGTTACACCACCACCTAACCCGGGCGGTACTTGCCCTACAGCTACAACTCTTTGTGACAAGAGTGATTTTACAGTGACCACCTTACCTGTAGGAACTTCTGGTTATATGACCGGTTGTTTTTCTAACTCACCACAGAATGACTCCTGGTTTCAATTTACGGTTGGAGTAACAGGTACTATCGAATGGACAGCCACTCCAAATGGACTAACAGAGTACGATTGGGCTTTATATGATATCTCAGCAGGATGTCCGGGTACTCAGATAGCATGCAATTATTTTTACTCAAACTCATTGGGAGCTCCGTTTGGAATGTCTGCTGCATCTGTGGGTTGTATCTTGGATGATTTCTGCCCTTCATTGATAGTGACAGCCGGAAATACATATGTTTTACAGATCGATAATTTTGATGCGAATGGTGTTGGATTCGATTTCGTTTGGGGGGGTACATTCAAGATCGCTCCTACTTCAAGTTTTTCGGTCAACACTCCTACAGGTTGTGGAGTTGTAAATACAGGATTTACAAATACCAGTGTGGGTGCAAGTTCCCAAACCTGGAATTTAGGAAATGGAAACACTTCAGCTGCAGTTAGTCCGGCTGTACAAAATTATCCTTCACCTGGGAATTATTTAGTGGCACTCACAGTTTCTTCTGCAACGGGTTGCACGCAAACCAGTACCAATGTTGTTACAGTAAAATCAATTCCTACATCTACATTCACAAATACACTATCGGTATGTGTAGGAGCGGCAGCGACCATAACTTATACAGGCACGGCATTGGCTGCTGCGACGTATACCTGGGCTTTTGCAGGGGGAACAATAATATCCGGTTCGGGACAAGGACCCTACCAAGTAAGCTGGGCTACACCTGGTGTAAAGAACGTTTCGCTGCTAGTAACTGAAAACGGATGTGTTTCAGCTATAACAAATAACAATGTTACCGTAAATGCGATTCCAACTTCTACATTTACTGCAAACGCAACAGCATGTGTTGGGCAAAACTATAATGTAAGCTATACTGGTACAGCATCTGCCGCAGCAACTTATGCATGGAATTTTGGCGGTGCTGCTATCGTCTCCGGAAGCGGACAGGGGCCTTATGTATTGACTTGGCCTGCTGCCGGACCGCGTTCCATCACCTTGACAGTTACCGAAAATGCTTGCGTATCTGTACAAACTCAGGTAAATCTGACGGTAAATTCTGTACCCACATCTACATTTACTGCTACTCCGGCCTTATGTGTAGGTTCAAGCGCAACAGTAACATACACAGGTTCAGGAAGCGCTCTTGCTACATATAATTGGAATTTTAGTGGAGGAACGATCTCTTTGGGTTCAGGTCAAGGGCCTTATCAAATAAATTGGGCAAGTCCGGGCATCAAAAATTTAGGACTGACCGTTACGGAAAATGGATGTACTTCAGCTTCAACAGCCGTAAATGTGACAGTTCACCCCATCCCGACAAGTACATTCACTATTACACCTTCTGCCTGTGTTAATCAGGCTGTCGCTATTACGTATACAGGATCAGCAACTGCCGGAGCTGCTTTTACCTGGAACTTTGGAGGAGCCACTGTTATCAGTGGAACCGGACAAGGTCCCTATTCAATTAGCTGGCCTGTGTCCGGTACACCCAATGTTAGTTTGAGTGTGACCGAAAATGCCTGCGTTTCTCCGATAACTATTTTGCCTATCACCATTAACCCGATTCCAACAAGTACATTCACGATACCGGCCCAAAGTTGTGCAGGTGATACTGTTTCTTTGGTATACACCGGTACCGGTGGTGCTGGAGCAACATACAATTGGAGTTATGTTCCGGCAAGTTTTGTTAGTGGAGCAGGGCAAGGCCCAATTCAAATAAGTTATGCCGGTGCAGGTGCATTTTTACCTACTCTGACAGTGATCCAGAATGCATGTACTTCAGCAGTTTCAAATCAACCTATAACAGTTTATCCAATTCCTTCATCGGCCTTTACGATCAATGCAGTCGCTTGCGAAGGTGATACACTTACCGTTACATACACAGGCTCTTCGCTACCCGGAGCAACCTATAACTGGAACTTTGGTTCGGCCACAGTAATTAGTGGAGCAGGGCAAGGCCCCTATTTGGTAAAATGGTTTGGCGCAGGTAACTACTCAGTCAGTTTGCAAGTCACGGAAAATAGTTGCTTATCACCGATAACCAGTTCTCCTATACTTGTAAAACCTGTACCCATTGCTTCTTTTTCTATGCCTATTGTAGCATGTCAGGGAGATACAATTACTATCACATACACAGGGAATGCGACTGCTCTGGCAACATATAACTGGACTCTTGGTTCAGCGGTACTGGTTTCAGGAACAGGACAAGGGCCTATAAGGGTCAGTTGGAATTCAAGCGGGGTTCAAAATATCAGTCTGCAAGTCACTGAGAATGGTTGTTCCTCAATCAATCAATTACAAAGTATCACGGTCAATCCTATTCCCGGTAATAGTTTCAGCTTGTCTCCGCTGTCTCTTTGTGATCTCAATCCTACTACCGTAACATATACCGGGTCTGCAGGTCCTGCTGCCACTTATACCTGGAACTTCGGATCTGCAAATATCATTAGTGGTGGAGGTCAAGGACCGTATGATCTAAATTATTCCTTTTCAGGTAGCTATCCCATCACATTACAAGTGATGGAAAATGGATGTACATCTGCGATTCTGAGTCAAAATGTCTCTGTTTTTTCTACACCAACATCCGATTTTGGTATTTCGCCTATTCAAGGTTGTGAAGGTGAACCATTGATATTTACTTATACAGGAACAGCATCTCCAACGGCTACATACGCCTGGAATTTTAATGGTGGAACTGTTGTTTCAGGTTCTGGGCAGGGACCCATATCTGTTACCTGGCCGGGTACAGGAATCCCTCAGATTGATCTTACTGTGACCGAGAATGGTTGCACTTCAATTACAAATACCTTGTTTGGTGTGATCATCCCAAAACCAACATCAGATTTTAATTTTGATCTGGTTTCAGGTTGTGAGAATGATGTCTTTACACTCACATGGACAGGTTCAGCAAATGGAAGTGCATTCTTTGACTGGAACTTTGGAACTGCAACTATCATTTCCGGCAGCGGTTCGGGTCCGTATACACTGAGCTGGCCAAGTGCCGGTATACATACAGTTACCTTGCAGATAGATGACTTTGGCTGTACTTCAACGGTCCATTCTGAAAGTGTTACAATTTACCAGATACCAAATACGAATTTTGTGATCTCGCCTTCTCCTATCTGTACCAATGAGATAGCTACGATTACTTATACAGGGAATGCCAGTGCTGCAGGGAGTTTTAATTGGAATTTCTGGAATGCGAATGTCATTTCAGGAAGTGGGATAGGCCCCTATCAAGTACAATGGAATGTGCCCGGATTTGAGATCGTTTCCTTGCAAGTTTCAGAGAATGGATGCAATTCAGGTAATTGGGATGAATTTGTTCAAGTAGAACAAGCACCTCTTTCCGTTGCAGGGGCAAATCAAGTGATCTGTTCCGGAGATATCATAAGTCTTGGAGATCCTGCCACAGTTGGGTGGAGTTATCAATGGATTCCTGCAACCGGGCTGAGTAATGCAACAAGCGCACAACCAAATTTCACACTGATGAATCCCGGACCGAATGCAATGGTTTTGGATTATATTCTGGAAGTGAGATCCGGGATCTGTGTAGATCGGGATACGGTTAGAATCACCGTTACACCTTTCCCTTATCTGGATATTCAAGCTGTTACAGGACAATGCCTGACAGGGAATAGTTTTAATTTTACTTCAGGAGGAACTTTTCTTCCATCTGCTAATGTAAACTGGATTTTCGGACCTGATGCGAATCCTACCGTTTCTTCTGTCCAAAATCCAAACGGCGTAACATTCCAAAATCCGGGGAGCTATACAATTTATGCCAGCATCAATCAGAACGGTTGTCCGGGGAATTTAGATTCAACAATAGTAGACGTTTACCCAATGCCTGTTGCCGATTTTTCTTCTGATATCCAAAAAGGTTGTCCTCCATTGGAAGTGCAATTTATCGATCAAAGTACAGGTGAGCCGGCTGTTTCCCATGCATGGAATTTCGGAGCTGCAGGGAGCTCAACCGATTCAGATCCATTGCATGTTTTCCCTGTATCGGGAGTTTACAATGTTTCACTTACAGTAACTACAGCAGACGGATGTACTTCTACAGCTACTCAGCCAAATTATATTGAAGTGGATCCGCTACCACAAGCACTTGCTATTGCTGATCCAATAAGAGCGAGTATCCTGAATCCATTATTCCAATTTTCTTCTGTTGGCTTTTCTGTCGACAGTTGTTTCTGGGATATGGGTGATGGGAATATAGTATCCGGATGTGATATTCAATATGCATATGCGGATACCGGAAAATATGAAGTGACACTTTATACTGTAAGTATTAATGGTTGTATTGACAGTATCAAAGTGAATGTATTCGTTGATGCTGAATATACATTGTATGTTCCAAATGCATTTACACCAAATGGAGATGGAAAGAATGATCTTTTCAGAGCAATTGGTCAGTATGTGAACAATTTTGAAATGATCATTTTTAATCGATTAGGAGCAATCGCTTTTGAGACGAATGATATCAATGCATATTGGGATGGTAAGTTCAAAGGAACAAATGCAGAAGCACCCCAGGGTGTGTATTATTATATCCTGAAAGCACAAGATAGCAGGGGTAGATTCCATGAGATCAAAGGGAATCTGAGCCTGATCAGATAAGTTCTTTACCGCTCATCTCAATAGGTTTATCAATTCCCATGATCTTCAAAATTGTAGGTGCAATATCAGCGAGCTTTCCATCCATTACGCTTTCCGTATGATTTGATGAGATCAGGATCCAAGGAACCGGATTTGTAGTATGTGCTGTATTGGGTGTGCCGTCATCATTGATCATATAATCACCATTTCCATGATCAGCAGTAATAAGAAAAGCGTACTTGTTTTTCAATCCGGCTTGAACAACTTCTTTAACACATTTATCCGTCGTTTCCACTGCTTCTATTTCTGCACTGTAAACCCCGGTGTGGCCTACCATGTCCGTATTTGCAAAATTGAGACAGACAAAGTCTACTTCTCCTTTTTCTAATTCAGATACAATTGCATCTTTTACTTCAAATGCACTCATGGAAGGTTTCAGATCATAGGTGGGCACTTTGGGAGACGGGATCATTATTCTTTTTTCACCATTGAAAATTGCTTCTCTTCCGCCGGAAAAAAAGAAAGTGACATGAGGGTATTTTTCTGTTTCAGAGATCCGGATCTGGCTTAGATCGTTTTTAGAAATAACTTCACCAAGTGTGTTTTCTAAATTATTTTTTGGAAACAATATATGAATGTTTTTAAAATTTTCATCGTAAGGTGTCATTGTGGAATAATGAAGATCCAGTTTTTTCATTTCAAGATCAGACATATCAGATTGAGTTAATACTTCTGTTATTTCTCTGCAGCGATCTGTTCTGAAATTGAAGCAAATGACAGCATCACCACTCTTGATCGCATGTTTATTATTCATGCCACTTGCAGCTAGAACTAATGGATCCATAAATTCATCCGTTATTCCATCTGCATATTTCGATTCTATGCTATTAATCAGGTCCAGACTTTCTTCTCCTTTGCGATGTACTAAAAGGTCGTATGCATTTTTGATTCGCGTCCATCTTTTATCTCTGTCCATTGCATAGTACCTGCCTATGATACTAACTAGTTTTGCTTTTTTGTTTTGAATAAATGAAAGCAGTTCAGAGATAAAATGAATTCCACTTTTCGGATCCGTATCTCTACCATCTGTGAATCCGTGAATGTATATTTCATTTAAACCGGCTTCTTCAGCCAGATCAGATAATGCTATAAGGTGATCGATATGTGAATGAACTCCACCGTCTGAAATTAGCCCCATCAAATGCAGGGGCTTGTTGTTAATTCTGCAATATTCAAATGTTTCAATTAATGTCTCATTTGATCTGAGTTTATCTTCAGCAATCGATTTATTTATTTTAACAAGATCCTGATAGACAACTCTACCCGCTCCTATATTTAAATGACCAACCTCAGAGTTGCCCATTTGTCCTTGCGGTAAACCGACAGCTTCCCCGCTGGTATGAAGTTTTCCATTTGGGTAGTTCCGAATGAGTTCATCATAAAATGGCGTATTGGCAGCTAATATCGCATTTGCCGCATTCATAGGCCCAAGGCCCCATCCATCCATTATGATGAGTACTAATTTTTCTTTTGGGATCATGATACTTTATCACATTTAAAACAGATCTCAAAGATACTACCCTTAGGCGAATTATCCTTTATGACAATTTTCCCGGAATGTTTTTCAACTATATTATTTACAATATATAATCCGAGTCCGGTACCTTGCGATTTTCGCGTTTCTTCGTTACCTACCCTATAAAATTTTTGAAATATTTTAAGCTTTTCTTCATCATCTATTCCTAGTCCTTTATCAGCCACAGAAAGAAAGATATTATTTTTCTCTTGTATCATCTTTACTTCAACTTCAGCTGGCGTGTCACTATACTTAATTGCATTACCTACAAGGTTTCTAATAAGAATATCAAAAGCCATTTTGTCAATATTGTAACTTATTTCAGGTTCAATATTTCTGGTAATTATTATACTTCCTGTATGTTCTTTTTCATAATCATTAAGTACTTTTTCAAGGATTAAACTAAGGTCACTTTCTTCAGGATGAAAAAGATAATTTCTATTGTCGAGCATAGCAGCCATCAATACATTTTCAACAAGTTCATGAAGCCTCAGGGTATCTTCTAAAGAATTGTCTATCATTTCAATTTGCTTATCTCTTGATAACTCACGAATCTTCATGGTCTGTAATGCAAGCTTGATCGCTGATATAGGTGATTTGAATTCATGCGTTACGGATAATAAAAAGTTCCGTTGTTGTTTTGAAAGCAGAATTTCCTTTTTAAAAGCATTACGTGTTTGAACAACTCCAATAGAAAGGATTATGATAAAAACTAATCCTTCTCCTGCGATCATCATCCATTTATTCTTTAAACTATTTTCAAGAATTCCCTTTTCATTTAAATATTCAGCATGAGACTCTTCCGTCAAGGAGAGATTTTCTATTCTGTGTTCATAAACTTCCGCATTCAGGTCTACCAACAGAACAGCCCACCAGGTGAATTGCAAAAACACATAGATAACAAGCACATAAAAGATAACAAGCAACCGCATATCCGAAAGATACAGATTTATCCTTGATCATATTGTGGCCTTTTATACAAAAAAAGCCCCTTGAAAAGGGGCTTAGAAAAATGATTTGTATAGACTTAATTATTTATCCTCGAAATAAACTGTATTCGGATTTGTTTTTTTCAAGAATTTCCAATTACCATGGATGTCTTGTTTTTCAATTATATAATAATCAACATCTGTGTCCCAACCAAAATAAGGTGTCCATGTCAATACATTGGTATCATTAACCCGCTGAGCTTTCAAGAGTACAGAAACACCCGGATTACTCATCAATGAATTGACATCGCAATTGTTCATCGCTTTTACCTCATATTGATATTTATTTGCTTTTACATCTACATCCATATCCAAATAGTTTTGATTGCCCACAGGAATTGATGTCACAAATGTGTAATTACTATTATTGGTATATCGGTATACATTGTAATAAGCTACTTTATCAGGGAAATTAACCGGAGCTTTCCATTCTGTATAAACATATTTATCTCCTTCAACAGTTGATCTGATGATCTCTACTTGCTGGTCAGATAAGAAGTCTATCGGTCTGGCAACAGAGGTGTCACTTAAAGATATGTATGGTTTACTACAAAGATCATTACCAATGATCAGATATGAATAATCCCGTGGACATGGAATATCAGTATCCAAAAATTCAAATACATTTCCGGGTACAGTACCGACTTTCACCGTGGCTCCTGAGATCAAATCCGTTCTCAATATGTCATATTGACTTACCGAACAACCACCGTAAGCATTCCAGGTTACATTGATATCTAGATTATTCGCAATGGCAGATACATTTATTGTACTGTGAGCTGTAAGCTGATCCAATCCGATCTCATATCCACAGATGTCTCTTGTAAGCAATTTATAAGTGTAGACATTATCCAAAGTATTCAACGAACTGTCAACAACCATTGTATCCAGCGTAAATGTTGTGCTGTTCGGATTATTAATAACCCTGATAGGATCAAAAGATCCATTGACCTGATTGTATCTGTATAGAACATAGGATTCCAGATCTATCGCAGTATTTTGTTCCCATGAGATCTGTACAGTTGTATTTGATGTAACTGTTACACTCAATATATTCGTTATCGCAGGTGGTATCGTATCATTTACTCTTATCATATTTGGAAGAGACATCGTATCCGAACATCCATTGCTATTCGTTACAACAAGTGATACATTATAAATACCCGGTAGTGGATAAGAAACTGATGGGTTTGTAGCAGTTGATGTAGTGCCATTTCCAAAATCCCAGAAATAGGAAGCTCCAAATAATTGAGAACTGTTATTCATGAAATTTGCAATAAGTGGTGGACACCCGATATTCACATCGACAGTAAAATCAGGCACCGGGGTTTCGTCTACAACAAAGGGACTGGCAAAAACAAATGTATCCGTGCATCCGAAATTATTACTCACTATCAAACTGGCATAGTATGAACCTGCATTCAAATAAACATATGTAGGATTTGGTAAAGTCGAAGTACCGCCATCGCCAAAGTTCCATTCAAAAGTAGTTGCACCGCTAGACTGTTCATTGAATACCACTGTGTATGGATTACAGCCTTGTGTTCCGGTTGCAGTGGCCATAGCCGTTGGTGAAGGATAAACAGAAAGTGGGCCCGGATAAGTAAAGAATGATTGGCATCCCAGACTATCCTGAGTGATCAAGGTAACCGTATAAGATCCTACATTGGAATACGTATTAATAGGATTTTGTAATGTGCTGGAACTTCCATCACCAAAACTCCAATTCCAGGAAATGGCATTATATGAAAGATCAGTAAAGTGTGCTTCCAGTGTGGTACAACCACTTGTAGGTGCTACCGAGAAATTAGATACAGGTCCCGGAATAGCAATATAATCCACCTTTATCAAGGTATCAATACAACCAATACTATTCGTAACTATTTGTGTTATCGTATAGAATCCGGCAATATTGTAAATATGAGATGGGTTTTGTGATGTTGAATTTGTTCCGTCTCCAAAATCATAATACCAGCTCACAGCATCTATCGATTGATCAATAAAATTCACCAATGTTGGTGCACAAGCTGCTACTGTTGGGGTGTAAAATTCAGCTTTCGGTTTTATAACATTTACTAATACCGGATATACTATTGTGTCATAACATCCGGTAGTTGATTGTGCGATCAAGGTAACATCAAATGCACCTCCTGCAGTATACATATGAACCGGATTTTGTACTGTACTGGTATTTCCATCACCAAATATCCACAACCAGGAAATAGCATTTTGTGTGATATCCGTGAAAGTTGTGATCAATGGAGCACAGCCACTTGTATTGCTTGCAGTAAAATCAGAAACGAAATAATTTACATTTGGACTTGACTTTGTTCCGCTGCATCCATTTGAATCATTGATCGTCAAATTAATATTTCCACTCGGAGGTGAGTTATATATATGTACCGGATTTTGTAAAGTTGAACTGGTTCCATCACCAAAATCCCACATCCATGAAGTAGCATTTGTACTTAAACTTGTGAAAGTTGCTGTTATTGGAAAACAAGATCTGTTTTGAGTAAATGTGAAATTTGCATTCGCCGCATTTACTGTAATGGCATTCGAGATCGACTTTGTTTGACTGCAATTATTTTTTATTGCAGTGAGTGTTATTGTATAAGTGCCGGGTGTTGTATATGTATATGTCGGATTTTGCAAATTGGACGTCACACCGTTTCCGAAATTCCATAAATAGGACGTGGCATTTGTCGATGTGTTTGCCAAAGTAATGCTAACCGAATTACACCCTGATGTAGAGCTGGTGATCGAGAAATCCGCTAATGGATTGTTTACTTTTACAATAGGACTTATGGTGAATGTTTGCGAACATCCACTCGAATCAGTAACAGTAAGTGTTACTGAATATGTGCCAACTGTACTGTATAGTTTCTTTGGATTTTTTTGAGTTGATGTTGTTCCGTCCTTGAAATCCCAGAGATACGAAGCCATATTATTCAAAGAGCAATTGAATTGTATCGTATCACTGGTACAAACTTCTGTTTGATTTGCAGTAATTGGATTTGTAACTCCAACTGTTATGTTCAAAGAAGTTGAAGTCGTACACTGCACATCACCAACACCTGTGATACTTGCCGGGCCTGGAGAGAATGCCAATAAATTTACATTGTATAATCCGGGTGCTAAGTAGGTATGAGAAGGATTTTGTAATGTGCTTGAATCTCCATCACCAAAAGTCCACGACCATCCGGTAGCACCTGGTGCTGAAGAAGTAAAGGTAGCCAGAAATGGCGGGCATAAACCCACCGATGCGGATACGGAAGTTGTGATCGTTACTCCCATGATATTGTAAACAGCATAAGGAGAAAAAGTTTGTGAACAACCACCTGCCATTTGAGTTACCAGAGTCACTACATATGTACCGGGATTATTATATGTATGACTTGGGTTTTGCATTGTAGATGTAGTACCATCACCAAAGTCCCATAACCAACCGGAACTTCCGGTTGTAGGATCCAAACATTGTGCAGTATATGGAGCGCATTGATAATTTGGTGCAGGTGGAGTATAACTTGAAGTCGGATTTACCACTTTCACATAGTTTGATCGAATGATAGTATCCTTGCACCCAAAAGAGTTTGTTGTGATCAAAGAAACCGTATAGTTGCCAATAGCAGAATATATATGAGTCGGATTCTGGAGTGTGGAAGTATTTGCAGCACCTGATGCAGGGTCACCAAAATTCCAGTCCCACTGATTGTTACTACCGGAATTTGCACATGTAAAATTAACAGTTAACGCAGGACAACCGGTGATAGGAGAAGCTGTGAAATTTGCAGAGCTCTGTCTAACCAAGATCATGTTGCTTATTGTCTTGATATCTTCACATCCATTGGCAGAAATTGTTGTAAGTGTGATGCTGAAATTACCGGCATTGTTAAAAAGGACCGTCGGGTTTGGCAAAGTGGAGGTCTGCCCGTTACCAAAATCCCATAGATAAGTATTTCCATTTGTTGAACTATTTGTAAATGTAACAGACAAAGGTTTACAGCCTACAACAGTTGAAGCACTAAAGTTTGAAGTAGGACCGGCTTGCATGCTTATATAATTAGGCATACTTACACTACTTGTGCATCCACTTGCACTGGTAGTTGTCAATGACACATTAAAATTTCCAACAGTACTATATATTGAACTTGGGTTTTCCAATGTAGAAGTCAAACCGTTTCCAAAGTTCCAATTCCAACTTGTCGCATTGGCAGTTGTACTTGCAAAGCTGATAGTGTAAGGAGGACAGCCCATCGTTGAATTGGATGTGAAACTTGCCGGTAAATTATTTTGAATATTAATGTAATTGGTCTTTATTAAAGTGTCTTTACAGCCATTCGAATTGGTCACAACCAATGTAATAGTATAAGCTCCAAATGCAGTATACGTTTTAGTTGGATTTGCCTGAGTGCTGGTTGTACCATCACCAAAATTCCATAGATAAGATGTAGAGCCCGGTGAAGCAGATGTGAAGTTAAAAACCTGACCTAACTGGCAAGCACTCGTTGGACTTGCACTGAAAGCAGAAACAGGTTTTGGATGTATGGTTATATATGAATTACGGATCTTAATATCATTACATCCATAAGCATCTGTTGCGATCAATTTTACATTATAAATTCCGGGAGTTGTATATGCATGTGATGGATTCGTCAAAGCCGATGAACTTCCATCTCCAAAATCCCAGATATATGAACTTGCATTGACTGACAAATTGTTGAAAACTACAAGCTGCGTATTAATACAGGATGTCAATGGTCCTGCCGTAAAATCAGCAGTTGGTCTGGCGATAACTGAGATATGTGAATTTTTTATCAAAGTATCAATTTGACCTAATGCGTTTGTCACAATGAGGGTCACCGTATAATTACCAATATTGGTATAGATAATTGACGGATTGATCAAAGTAGAAGTGTTCCCATTTCCGAAGTCCCAAAAGTAACTGACTCCATTGCTGGAGTTATTTACAAATTGTACACTTAAAGGAGCACATCCAATTGAATCATTCTGGCCGAATGAGGCTACGGGCGCTTGTGCTTGTAACTTTCCGGCTTGCATAAATAATATGAAAAGCATTCCAAATACTTGGATCGCATTCATAACGGTAGAATACTTTTGATTAGTCATAGTACTAATTTTTGCCTTCCTGTTGCCTTGAGTCATTAATATTGATTAAAGACAAATCATTTTGGCGGGTTTCAATGGTATTAGTTTTGGTCTGGATTCAAAAGTAGCGGTATACGAAACCTGAAAATTCCGAATATGAAACCTATAATTGCAGATGTAAGATTCTGTAAGAATTATTCGAAATTTAAATCAGTTGATCGGGTCTATTATTGAATCAAATGCCTGACAGAACTGAATTTGTTATTCAATCATGTGTGTTTATAACTTTCAATAGTAAGTGAGATATTTCCCTGTTTTTTTAATGACTTTTGTAATTAAGCCCCGAAAAAGGGGGATATATTGCTTTCAACTAAGTATATTCTATTAATTGATAACTAAGCCGGTCCTCCATGGAAGATTTGAGTAAAACAATAAAAAAACTCTCAGAAGAAGATTACAAAATCCTTTTGGAAGAAGTATCAGGTAAAAAGAAAAACAAGCCGTTTGTTGTTTTGGAAGCGCTTCGAAATGAAGAAATTGACGACTCCGAATTGATGGAAAGACTGGAAGTCAACAGAAGTACTTATTATACATTGAAATCCAGGTTGAACACAAAAGTAGCTTCAATTCTTGCGAAACAGGTAAATAATCCAATAAGTGCTCTGAAAGAAGAAGTGGCAAGGGTTTCTGCGAACTTGTATGGAAATAATAAGATTTTTTCTATCCGGGCACTCAAGGAATTAGAAAAACAATTGATTGAATATGATCTGTCAAATGAATTGATCATAGTTTATAAAACACTTGCAAGACTGCACCAGTACACAGATGAATTCAAAGAGTACGAGCAGTTATATAACAAACATGTCGCTTTTTCACTTGCTGTCGTGAAGGTAGAAGATCTGTTTTATGATTTTATCAGAAAGATCGGGAAATGGTATCTGACCAGAAATGAAGAAGATCTGGAATTGGTCAGAGGAGTATTAAGGGAGATGATCAATATTCTGGAATTGTATAATTCTCACCGAATGTTTGTCATGTATAATATTGTTAGAATATACTATCACTGTTCTGATCCATCCAAAAGAGAAGGACTTCATTTGATGGAAATCGAAATTGAGACAACATTGAATCAGATCAATACAATTTTCGAAAAATACACACTAGATACATTTTACCAAAACATTAAAAGTCTGACTGATTTTCTTTTGTTTGAATATTATCAGAAGACAAATAATATGATCAGAGCTGATCATAACCATCAAAAATTGATCGGTCAGGTACCGGATCTTGCTTCAAAGCATATCATGGCTTTTCATGTTGTGCAATTTTTGAATTCCAAAATCGAAAAATTCCTCGGTGATGGTGACCTTACCAAGCTCTTAATGCTGAACAAAGTTTTAGAGGAAAATCTGGAAATTGATCCGAATGAAGCTTTCCATTTTTATTCATGGAAAAGATATTTAGCGGTATGCAGATTCTATCAGAGTGATTATTCAGGAGCCGCTAAGATCATTAACGTCTTGAGAAATAATGTCAACTTAAAACAATTCATTTATGCCGATGTTGAATGTAAATTGTTTCAGGCATTGCAATATTGTATCATAGGAGAAGAAGGTCTGTGTCAACAGATCATTCAAAGCATCAAGCGTCAGATGAAAGAAGGCGAAAAGGATTACGAAGATGTTGAGTTATATATCAAATTGATGAAAACAGCTATGAAACCGGCTGATTTCAGAAAGAAGATGAAAAAGCTGACTGAAATATGGAAACAGATAGTAGAATTAAATGTTTCTCATAGCAGTATATTATGGTATGTTCGTCTCGATGAAAGTATGATGAGACGTATGGGAAATCCAATAAAATAAGCTTAGAAATTTATTGCTTCCAGGTATTTTTCGCTCAATGGTTTATTGAGATACTTAAATACATGCGGATTGGTTGAAGCTTTATTTATGTCTTCCGGGCTAATGGATGATGATAGAACAATAACTTTGCATCTTGTTTTCATCCATTCTGCCATGGTATCAAATTCAGCTAGAAAAGAAAACCCGTCCATGATAGGCATGTTTAGATCCAGAAAAATCAATCTGGGAAAATCTTCTTGCTCTCCGGTATAGTTGCGGATATAATCAAGCGCAACAGCTGCAGAATTTTTTACCAATACAGCTTCTGCAAAATTGCTGGATGTGATAATTCTCTCGTTGATGAAATTGTCAATTTCGTTGTCATCGATCAACAAAACGGACTTGTATTTGCAAGAAAATGTATTCTTGTTCTTCATCCTCGATAGGTTCCATGACGGTTTGTGGTGATGAATGGAATCGAACCATCGACACAAGGATTTTCAGTCCTTTGCTCTACCAACTGAGCTACATCACCGTAAATGTGCGGGCAAAAGTATGAAAATTTTCAATAAGAAGTACATTTGTAAAAAAAACTCAGAAGAACAATTAATTTATATTTGTCAAACTATTTTATGACACCTAGAAAAAACCCTTTAGTGATATCCTATAATCTTTCTCTTGATATCGGAAATACGAGAGTCAAAGCCGGATTGTTTATTGGGAGAGAATTTAACCGAAAAATTGAATTTGATATCATAGAAGGTCGAGAATCCTTTTATGCCTGGGTCGAAGGAATCGCAATTTCAAATGTTATTTGCAGTAGTGTCAATAAGGAGATAGATCTACGTTCGGTATTAGCTTTTAATTATGTGTCCTGGATGGATCTGGATAAGGATACATTGCTGCATTTCAAAAATAGCTATACAAGTCCTGAAACATTGGGAAAAGATCGTCTGGCGGCAATTGCAGGAGCCAAAGCACTGTTTCCGGATAAAAATGTTTTAGTTTTTGATGCAGGGACATGTCTTACTGCAGACTTTATGGATCACACCGGCAATTACCTGGGTGGCAGTATCTCTCCGGGATTAAAAATGAGATTTAAAGCCTTGCATACGTTTACGGCTCGATTACCGTTATTAGACCCGCAATTGGAATTTGAGTTAATTGGTACCGACACCAGGACTTCAATATTAACAGGCGCAATTATGGGTATGAAGCTTGAAATTGAAGGTTTTATTAATGAATACAGACAGATTTACCCTGAGTTGGTAGTAATTCTTACCGGGGGGGATCATATATTTTTTGATAAGAACCTTAAAAATGACATCTTTGTAGCCCCTAATTTAGTTTTGCAAGGGCTTAACGAAATCCTTTATCATAATCATGCTTTTTAAGAAACTGCCCATTTTCAGGATATTTTTCATCCTGTTGTCCGGCTTATTGAGTGTTACAGCCACCGCTCAGATCAATAACCAAAGTCCGTATTCCCGTTTTGGAATAGGTGATATCCTGCCTCGAAGTACCACTGAAAACCGTGCTATGGGAGGAAGTGGAATCGGTATGTCATTTAGTGACAGAATAAATCTATTGAACCCGGCATCTCTGAGTAAGATCAATGTTACCTCCTTCGGAGCTGCGCTGCAGTCTGACCTGGTAGGCATCACTGATGGTAAAAGTAGCCAACTACAGAACAGAACAAATCTGGGATATCTCGATCTTGCATTCCCTCTAAAAAAGGGAAAAGCCGGAGCCAGTCTGGGATTGACACAGTACAGTACTACCGGATATAATATCAGGAATAGCGTGCTGGATCCTTCCGTTGGATCTGTGTTTTATGCATATGAAGGTGAAGGAGGCATAAACCAGGTACATGCAGGTTTAGGTTTTGATTTGGGAAAAGGGTTTTCGATTGGCGGTAATGCCTATTATAATTTTGGAATACTCAATAAATTCAGAAAAGTTGAATTCAGGAAAGATTCTCTTTATTTCTTCAATACCAGAGTAACAAGCAGAACATCTATCAGTGATATAAGTTGGGATGCAGCTATACAATATAACAAGGATCTAAACGAGAAAAGCAAACTTGGACTTGGATTCAAGTTACAAGGACCTGCTTCCCTTTCTGCAAAACGCACTAGTTTGGCTGAACGATATCAGTTAAATATCAATGATGCCGTTGTTGTACTCGATACAGTTAATTTCGATTCAAATCTTGAAGGTGAGATCAGCTTACCTATTAGTTTTGGTTTCGGAGTAGCTTATGAATATGATAAAAAATGGCTGTTAGGACTGGATTTTGGATTACAAGATTGGAGTACATATAAGTCATTTGGAGAATCAGATTCATTAAGCAATAGCTATTATATTGCCGCTGGAGCACAAATGATCCCTGATCATGCATCAGTTACAAGTTATTGGAAGCGTGTAAACTACAGAGCCGGTTTGAGATATTCAAAAACTTATCTTGACATTAACAACAAAAACTTAAATGAGGTTGGCATAACTTTTGGTTTAGGTTTACCCGTTAGAAGAACACCATTCGGAAGATCTTTCTCAACTGCAAACCTCGCTATTGAATTAGGACAAAGAGGAACTACAGAAAGTAATCTTCTCAAAGAAAATTTTGCAAAGATCACAATAGGTTTTACATTAAATGATGATAGTTGGTTCATCAAAAGAAAGTATGATTAACAACAATGAATATGAAAGCGAGACTATTTAATTTTCTGATTGCCATTTTAATGATAAGTCCGGTTTATGGACAGGACAATGGCGGTTCCGTTTTTGGTCAGGACAGTATAACATGTATTCAAAATATTTCCTTGTATCGTGAGTATTTCAAACAAGGAAATATAGATGATGCTTATGGTCCATGGAAATGGTTGACCTTGAATTGCCCTGCTGCCCGTAAAAGCGTGTATGTTGATGGGGTTTCAATTCTTGATAAGAAAATTGCAGCTGAAAAAGATTCTGTTCAAAAAGAAGCATTGATAGATACACTTTTCTGGTTGTACGATCAACGTATTAAATATTTTAATGAAGAAGGATTTGTTCTTGGCAGAAAGGCTACGGATATGTTTCAGTATAGACCAAGAGAAAGTAAATTGATTTACGATACATTCAAGAAATCAGTAGAACTTGAAGGCAATAAAACAGAGCCAACTCCAATTTTTAGATATTTCCAAAGTGCTGCAGATCTTTACAGAGCTAAGAAGTTGACTAAAGAAGAGATTATTGAATTGTACGAAAAAATGTCAGCAATCATCGAAACAAATTTGACAGCTGGTAATTTTGTAGAAGGATATAATGCAGCAAAAACTAATTTGGAAGCATTATTCAGCCCATACGGTTCTTGCTCAGATTTCATTGCTATTTATGGCCCTAAGATCAATGATCAAACTACCGATCTGGATTTGCTAAAGCGCGTTTCAAAGCTGATGAAAAGCAAAGGCTGTACTGATTCTGATGTCTTTGCCAAGGTTGTTGAAAGATTACACAAACTTGAGCCTAGTGCTGCTAGTGCTGCAGGGCTTGCCGATATGAGCCTGAGTAAGAATCAGCATAGTAAAGCATTAAGCTATCTACAACAAGCAATAGATCTTGAAACAGATAATGCTAAAAAAGCTGATTACTATTTGTCAATGGCTGATATCAATTTCAGACATTTGAAGAGTTATAGCCAGGCTAGAACTTATGCTCAGAAAGCAAGTAGTTTGCGCCCTGATTGGGGCAAGCCATACATTTTGATCGGGGATATGTATGCATCAAGTTCCTCTGTTTGTGGTGATGATTTTGAAAAGCAAACCGTGTTCTGGGCTGCAGTTGACAAATATCAAAAAGCAAGATCGATAGATTCTTCTGTTTCTGATGAAGCAGGTAGAAAGATAGGAACATACAGTCCTTATATGCCAAGCAAAGATGATTGTTTCTTCCGTGGATTAGCTGAAGGTAGCAGTATTCGTGTTGAATGCTGGATCCAGGAATCAACCACCGTTAGGTGTCGTTAAATTTAAAATGCCCCTTATCCAAATAATTAAGGCATCCTTTATAGCCATGGCCTCTCTTTTACTGGTTGCTTGTGAAAACGACATCCTGAAAATTGAGGCCTTGGGTCTTGATAAACGAATTCCAATTGAGTCTTCAACGGATATCGTAATTTTATATAGTGATTCAGCAAAGGTAAAAACTAAGGTAAGTGCCCCTAAAATGGATAGATATACAGGAGTTGATCCCTATATTGAAATGACCAAAGGGATAAACGTTCAGTTTTATACTGACTCTATGACAGTGAAGTCTGAACTCTATGCTGATTATGCAATAAGTTATGAGGCTAAGAACACTATGGAAGCAAGAAAAAATGTGGTCGTTGTTAATGAACAGGGAGAAACATTAAATGCTGAGAAATTAATTTGGGAAAGGGATGCAGCAAAAATTTATTCAGATGGATTTGTAAAGATCACTACCAAAACCGAAATCATATATGGTGATGGATTTGAATCAAATCAAGAGTTTACCAATTATAAAATTTTCAAAATTAAAGGAACAATCAACTTAGATGAAAATACTCAGAATCCTTGAACTATCCTGGCTAACAATTGCGATTGTTAGTATTTTTATTGGTGCTTATGTATACAATACTCAGGGTTTTGGTGAAGCTAAATGGTTTTTTATCTTTACACTTGTTGCAGGCGTGATGTATGCAGTACGCAGAAAACAACGTATTTCATATTCCCGGAACGAAAAAGATCGATCGGAAAACACCTCAAATTTATAAAAACAGAGCCCGGGCTCATCTATGGAAACCATACCGGTTATCATTTTATCTCTAGTATTCTCTGCACTTTTTTCGGGCATTGAAATCGCATTTATATCTGCGAATAAATTTAGAATCGAACTAGGAAACAAACAAGGCAAACTGACTTCCAAGATTTTGTCCAGATTTGTAAAAAGTCCTTCTCAATTCATTGGTACTTTGCTAGTGGGTAATAATATTGCACTGGTAATTTATGGTATATTCATGGCAGTTTTATTGACACCCGTGATTCAGAATATTATTCCGGTCAATTATCAAACAGAAGCCACAATTTTGTTGATCCAAACTATAATTTCTACTATCCTTATTCTTTTAACTGCGGAATTTTTACCAAAAGTATTATTCAGAATCAACCCAAATCATGTATTGGATCTTTTAGCTATACCCATTCTTGTCGTATATTTTATATTGTATCCGGTCGTGTATCTTATCAAAGCTTTTAGTGAATGGGTTTTGAAAACCTTCTTCAAGGTTGATTTCACTGAACAACAATTGATTTTTGGCCAGGTTGATCTGGACCATTATATCAAAGAAATTCAAACGGTTGAACCTGAAGGGGGAGCATTGGTCAATACAGAAATTGAAATGTTTCAGAATGCCCTTGACTTTATCAACGTAAAGGTCCGTGAATGTATGATCCACAGAACGGAGATCGTTGCAATCGATAAAGAGTCTTCTATTGAAGATCTAAGAGCATTATTCATAGAGACCGGACTAAGTAAGATCCTGGTTTTCGAGGAATCAATTGATAATATTATCGGATTTGTTCATTCTTATGAAATGTTCAAAAAACCTGCTGAACTTCGTTCTATCATATTGCCCATTTCTATCATCCCTGAGAGTATGTCTGCCAGAGATCTCCTTTCGGAATTCACAAGAAATCATAAAAGTATAGCTCTTGTCGTTGATGAATTTGGTGGAACAGCCGGTATCGTTACAATTGAAGATATAATTGAAGAGATCTTTGGAGAGATCGATGATGAACATGATGTTGAAGATCAGATCGAAGAGAAACTTGGTGAAAATGAGTTTGTCTTTTCAGGTCGGATGGAAATTGACCATATTAACAGCGAATATAATCTTGAATTACCGGTAAACGATGACTATGAGACGCTGGCCGGGTTTATTATGCATCATCATGGAAGCATTCCGGATACCATGGAAGAAATAAACATACCTCCATATAAAATTACTATTCTGGAAGTCAGTGAGACACGTATTGAAAAGGTCAGACTTGAAATTTCAGATGAGCTGGAGTAATAAGGGATTTTCAATTATCATTTACGAGTTGTATATTCGCCCCCTCAAATCACTTCGCATATATTATTATGGCAATTATTGGAAAAATTAGAAATCGCGCAGGTTTATTGATCGGATTCGTTGGAATCTCACTCCTGGCGTTCATATTGGGAGATTTACTCACGTCGAACAGAACCTTGTTCGGTAATAATAATGAGGTTGCTGAAATAGATGGACAATCTATCACATTTCAAGAGTTTGAAGAACGTGTTCAGACCATGATTAGCAATTATAAGGCTAACAATAAGGTAGATGCTGTTGATCAAAACACAACTGAACAGCTTAGAGAACAAGCCTGGACTGAATTATTGAATGAAATCATTTACGGTAAGCAAGAGGATAAACTGGGTGTCAAGGTATCTACAGAAGAGATTTATGATATGGTTCAGGGTCCAGATCCTCATCCACAGATCAAACAAGCTTTTACGGATCCCAATACGGGTCAGTTTAATCCTGCCAGCGTTCTACAGTTTTTGAAGAACATGGATCAGGATGAAACCGGAGCTACGCGTGCCCAATGGATCTCATTTGAAAAATATATCACGAAAGAGAGATCTCGCACAAAATATAACGAAGCCATCAAAGGTGGTATTTATGTTACTAAATTTCAAGCTCAGCAGGATTATACTGCTAAATCCAAGATCGCAAATTTACGTTATGTACAAGTGAACTACAGTACTATTTCGGATAGTTCTATTGTATTGACAGATTCGGATCTGAGCACTTTTTATAATAAAAACAAGAACCAGTATAAGCAAGAAGCTGCTCGCACAATCGATTATGTTGTTTTTCAGGTAACTCCTAGTGAGGAAGATGTTCAAAAGACATTGGAGTATTTACAGAAACAAGCACAGCCTTTTGCAAACGCCATTGATGATTCAGCATATGTTGCCCGCTATTCTGATGTTCCATTTAACACAAATTATATCAGTAAAGGTACTTTGACTCCGGATATTGATTCATTGATGTTCAATAGTCCTGTAGGAACTGTTACAGCACCCTATCTTGATAATAATACGCACTACCGTATGGCTAAATTAAATGCGGTTTCTTTCCGCCCGGATTCTGTGAAGGCTCGTCATATATTGTTGAGCGTTGCAAGTCCTGATCAGCAAGCTGAAGTGATGGCCAAAGCGGATAGTTTGAAAAAAGTGATTAAGTCAGGTCAATCTTTTGCAGAATTAGCAAAGAGTTTAAGTCAGGATTTTGGATCAGGTGAAAAAGGAGGAGATCTTGGATGGTTCACTGAAGGAATGATGGTTCCTACTTTCAACGATGCTTGTTTTGAGGGTAAGAAAGGTGATTTGCCTATCGTCGTTTCTCAGTTTGGAATTCACCTTATAGAGATACAAGATCAAAGTAAGGCAAGTAAGAGAGTAAGAGTTGCATTCTTAGATAAAGAAGTTGAAGCAGGTAATGCTACTTATCAGGCAGTCTTCACAAAAGCAAATGCTTTTGCTGCGAATAATCGTTCGGCTGAAGAATTTGATACTGCGGTAGAAAAAGATGCTTTGAACAAAAGAATAGCTGAAAATCTGAAAGAAACAGATCGTACTATTGCAGGACTTGAATCTCCAAGAGAAGTAATCCGTTGGGCATACAAGTCAAATAAGGGGGATGTTTCAGAAGCATTTGAACTGGGTGACAAATATGTTATTGCTAAACTTGTAAGTGTAAGTGATAAAGGTATTGCTCCAATGGATCAGGTAAAGGAAGTAGTAGAAGCCGGAGCCAGAAAAGAGAAGAAAGCTGCAATGATCACAGAAAATATTAAATCCAAAATTGGTTCAGAAACTAATCTGGATAACATTGGGTCTAAATTGAATACTCCTGTAATGCCTGCTGACAATGTTACCTTTGCTAATCCAAATATCCCGGGAGTAGCTCGTGAGCCAAAAATCATTGGTTCAGCTTTCGCAATGAAACAAGGCGCAACTTCTGCACCTATCGCAGGAGAACTAGGCGTTTATATCATAAACGTTGTTTCATTTGTTGAAGCACCTGCTAAGGATGATTATTCAGCCGATAAGCAACAACTTGTACAGACTATAAAATCAAGAGCTGAGTATGAAGCCTTCAATGCTCTTAAAGAGAAAGCAAATATTACCGACAATAGAGGTAAGTTTTACTAATCTGATCTTATTAACATAATAGAAAAAAAAGAGTCCCAATATTGGGACTCTTTTTTTTAGGTCAAATTATTTGGATTGGATAAAGATCAAAACAAAAATAATTTGATCCACTATATGGATTTGAACATTTATCAAATCATATCCGGATCATTATCTCAGGATCTGAAGTCGGTAAGCATCCAGTTTGATAAATATAAAAAGCAGGACAGTAAAGGACCATAAGGAAGAACCACCATAGCTGAAGAAAGGGAAGGGGATTCCAATGACCGGCGCAAGACCTATCGTCATTCCTACATTGATAAATAAATGGAAGAATAAGATCGAAGCAACTCCATATCCATAGATCCGTGAATAGGGCGACCGTTGCCTTTCCGCAAGAAAAATTATCCGCAACAATAATGTCAGGAATAGTCCGATGACAACAAGAGTTCCAATGAAGCCCCATTCTTCACCAACAGTACAAAAAATGAAGTCGGTGCTTTGCTCTGGGACAAAATCATATTTGGTTTGAGTGCCTTGCAGGAAACCTTTTCCGGCAAAGCCACCGGAACCAATGGCGATCATGCTTTGATTCACATTATAACCAGCTCCTTTGAGATCGGTTTCTTTGCCCAATAATACATTGATACGAGTTCTTTGATGCGGCTCCATCACATTCTCTATGACATAGTCAACACAATAGACCATGCCACAAGCAAGCACTAAAATACCGGCCACTGTAGCTATGTTTTTTTTTGTTTTTCGAAGCGGAATCAATGAAAGTCCGGCGATGCTGCTTAATACAATGAATAGTGTAGTTTGTTCAACCAGCAGTGCCATTACAAAAAGTATGATAGCTGCTAACCCAAGGATCAGGAAATTACCTGATAATCCTTCTCTGTATAATACAAAAATGAAAGCAAAGAATACCAGGGCTGAACCTGTGTCATTCTGTAACAAGATCATTGCTATAGGGAACAACAGAATCAATCCTGCAATAAATTGGGTCTTAAATTCTTTGAGTTTAATATCCAAGGCACTCAAATATTTGGCTAAGGCCATATTGGTTGCAAACTTTGCAAATTCAGAGGGCTGTAATTTAAAATTTCCAATTTCAATCCAGCTCCTTGCTCCTTTTACTTCAGGGGCAATTAAATAGACGACAATCAAGCTGAGCATAATAATTCCATAGATGGGGTAGGAGAATGCAGCATAAAATTTTCCGTCTATCACCAAAACTAAAAAAGCTATCAGGAATGCAGTGATGATCCAGATCATTTGCTTCCCATAGCTTTGAGATATATCAAGTATACTGTTGTGTTCTTCATTATAAACGGCAGCATAAATATTTATCCAGCCCATAATAACGAGAACAGCATAAAGTATCACCAGATACCAGTCTATATCTTTTACAAGGTTTTCGCTCCTGCTCATTATAATTTTTTTACCGGAAGTTCAGATTTTGAGGGCATGAGGTTGGCATCCATAATGCGTTTTTCAATTTCAGGTCTGGCAGTAGAATCATTAAGAAATTTCTCTATCATCAATGTAGCAATTGGTGCAGCCCATACGCCACCAAATCCTGCATTTTCAACCATCACTGCTATCGCGATCTTTGGATTTTCTATGGGAGCAAAAGCAAGAAACAAGGAGTGATCATTACCATGGGGGTTTTGTGCTGTTCCTGTCTTTCCTGCAACAGTAATAAATTTCAATTTGGAAGATCTTGCCGTACCCGCCTCAACAACATCTCTCATTCCTTCAATAATGGGGTCAAAGTATTTAGAGTCAACAACTGTTTTTTGCAATATTGAAAACCGGGGATCAATTTTAGGATTATCTCCAATTTTTTTTATGACATGAGGCACGTAAAAGTGACCGCGATTGGCAATAATACATACAATATTTGCCATTTGAAGAGGTGTGATACCTAATTCTCCCTGACCTATTCCCAATGAGAAAATGGTACTTGCTTTCCATCTGCCCTTGCCATAAAATCTGTCGTAATACTCAACACTAGGTACCATTCCCCGAAGTTCATTTGGCATATCAACATCCAGTTTCCTGCCAATCCCAAAGCTGAAAAGGTTTTCCCTCCATGCCTCATATCCGGCTTGAATTGTAGGGTACTTGGGGTTTTCCAGCAGGTTCTTGAATGTATGACAGAAATAAGGATTACATGAATATTGTACAGCTGCATGCAGATCTGCCGGGCTTGGGTGGGGATGGCAATTTACAGAATGATTACCTACTCTGTATGAACAGGGATACCTGGTTGAAGGTGTTATGACTCCTTCTTGTTGAGCGATCAATGCATTCACCAGTTTAAAAGTAGAGCCGGGCGGGTAATAAGCCATTTGTGCTCTATTGAATAAGGGCTTGATCGGATCCAGTAATAGTTGTACATAGTTCTTTGTACGAGCTCGTCCTACGAGCATATTAGGATCATAATTTGGCGCAGTGACCATTGCAAGGATCTCGCCTGTTTTAGGTTCAATGGCTACGACTGACCCCATCTTATTACGCATGAGTTGCTCTCCATAAGCCTGCAGATCGGCATCCAGAGAAGAGATAAGGTTTTTACCGGCTACTGCAACTGTGTCATATTTTCCTTCCTGAAAGCTTCCTTTGGGACGGTTAAATACATCAACCATGATGATCTTCAAGCCTCGTTGTCCTCTTAATTCTTCTTCATAACTCTGTTCAATGCCTGAAATTCCTATATAGTCACCTGAGCGATAGTAAGGATTCTTGGCAGTCATTGCATCACTTACCTCTCCGATATAACCCAGCACATGTCCACCCATTCGGTCTGGATACTTTCTCAAAGTACGCGGCTGAACAAAAAACCCTTTAAACTTATATAGTTTCTCCTGAAGAGTTGCGTATGTTTCTGAGCTTAATTGCTTTTCGAAAATAGTTGGCTTTACGGCAGAATAGGTTCTTGCTTTTTTATATTTCTCCAAAAACACATCGGGAGTTATTCCTATTAATTCACAAAATTCGGTGGTGTCAAAAGCGACAACTTGTTTTGGAATAATCATGAGATCGTAAACAGCCTCATTATAAACCATTAATTTCCCTTTTCTATCGTATACCAATCCTCTCGCAGGGTACTCGGTTACATAGCGCAAGACATTGTTGTTTGCAGATAATTTATACTCATCTGTCATCACCTGGATATAAAAGATCCGGATAAGATAGATGACGCTGATCACAATGAAGATGGCAGCAATTATAAGACGTCGACCGCTGTATGGACTCATTTTTTTCCTTTCTGTTTACTAAACAGATATTGAACGATGAGTATTAAGATTATTGTCAGGAAAGAACTTAAGATGACTTTAGAAAAAGTAAAGAAGAATTCATTGAACCTTCCTATCTCAATAAAGAATAATGTGAAATGATGAACCAATACCATAAAGCTGGCATACGTTATAAACCACCGAAAGCCCATATGTCGCAATGTAGGGGTGCTTTCAAATTCATACCCATCTCTTGGAGCCATCAGCTTCAGAAAGTAGGGTCTGATAAAGCCAATCATCAAAGAAGCTGCTGCATTCATGCCCGGTGTATTCAGGAACATATCTACAGTAAGTCCGATCAGCATGGATAGCACCAGGAGTAAGATTCCCGGGATTTCAAACGGCAAGATCAGGATAAACAAAACGTATAAAAACGGATTGAACAATCCACTTAATTGCATATTATTTAAAAAGATCACCTGAACAGTAACCAACAAAATAAAACTGATAAGATAGCGGATGATCTTATTGATCATTTAATCCTCCTTCCAGTTTTTTTCGTTCTTCTTTATGCATATTGGTTACAATATATACCCAGGATACATTTGAAAAATTGGTGGACAATTTTACACGGATATCGTGGAAATTATCGCCGGGTTTTATGGACCCCTTATATACAGTACCGATCACCAGTCCTTCCGGGAATAAGCTTGAAAAGCTTGTTGTAACAATCGTATCACCGATCCTATATTCTGCATTTTTTGGGATCTCAAGAAGATCTGCTTGTCCGGGATTAGAACCATCCCAGATCAGTGAACCATAAAAACCGCTTCGTTTAATACTTGCACTAATTCTTGATTCTTTGTGAAGAAGAGAAATGACTGTACAATAATGTTCACTTACATCCTTCACTATTCCAACTACACCTGAACCTGTGATCACGCCGGTTTCAGGGCGTATTCCATGTATAGAACCGCGATTTAATGTCAGGTAATTGTTTCTTCTGTTGGTTGTGTTATTTACAACTTTGGCTTTGATATAACTGTATTGCTGGTGGTAAACCGAGTCAACTACATAGGTTGTATCATTAGATCCGATATAAAAACTCTCCGGAAGTTTTTCAAGCAGATGCGCATTTTCATCTGCAAGCCTTTCATTCACTTCCTTTAGATTCACATATTCCCTTACTTCATTTACAGATTCAAGGATGCGGGCTGTAAATGTATTTGCGGAATGCACAAAAGAGGCATTGTGATAATTATTATTCTGAACTATAAGAAATACACAAACCCCTTCCAATAATAGGAAAACTATGGAGAACTGATATTTCCATAACAGGATAAATATATTGCGCATAGGTTATAGTTATCCCTTTTGAGGGATCGAAATCAAATCAGGGAATAAGGAACTTAAATCGATCAATATTTTTCAACGCGATACCTGTGCCTCTTACTACAGCCCTTAGTGGATCTTCAGCAACATGAACAGGTAATTTGGTTTTTTGAGCGATCCTTTTATCAAGTCCTCTCAACAAGGCTCCTCCGCCTGTAAGATAGATTCCGGTACGGAAGATATCAGCAGATAGCTCAGGAGGGGTCATTTCCAAAGCTTTCAATATTGCCTCTTCAATCTTTGATATTGACTTATCAAGTGCATGAGCGATCTCACTGTAAGAAACAGTGATCTCTTTCGGGATACCTGTCATCAGATCTCTTCCATGTACTGCAAAATCTGCAGGTGGGTTTTCAATCTCCGGTAAAGCAGCTCCAACTTCAATCTTTATTCTTTCTGCGGATCTTTCTCCGATAAGTATATTATGTTGTCTGCGCATGTAATCCCAGATGTCAGTTGTGAATGCATCTCCTGCTACTCTCAAACTTTGATCACATACAATTCCTCCAAGAGCAATAACAGCGATCTCACTTGTTCCGCCACCTATATCGATGATCATGTTACCCATCGGTTCTTCAACATCAATGCCGATACCAATTGCAGCTGCCATTGGTTCATGGATCAGATATACTTCTTTTGCTCCGGCATGTTCTGCAGAATCGCGGACAGCTCTTTTTTCTACTTCAGTAATTCCGGAGGGAATACAGATCACCATTCTCAATGAGGGAGTGAAAAGTCTTCTGCTCGGATTGATCATACGGATCATCCCCCTGATCATGTGTTCAGCAGCATCAAAATCAGCGATCACTCCATCCTGGAGTGGTCTAACTGTTTTAATGTTCTCATGCGTTTTTCCATGCATCATCATTGCCTGTTTCCCCACAGCAATGATTTTGGTGGTGGTTCTGTCAATTGCAACAATAGATGGTTCATCAACAACAACTTTATCATTGTGAATGATGAGGGTATTCGCTGTACCCAGGTCAATAGCGATTTCTTGTGTCAGGAAGTCAAACAGTCCCATATTGCGTATTCGAGTCTTTATAATCCGGAATCCGGTAATTAATGTTTAAAATGTCTTGTTCCCGTCATTACCATTACAACACCCAGTTTATCTGATGCGTCAATGGAATCCTGATCTTTTATAGACCCTCCGGGTTGAATAATAGCTTTTATTCCTGCTTGAGCTGAGATCTCCACGCAATCAGGGAATGGGAAGAATGCATCAGATGCCATGACAGCATCATTTAAGTCAAACTTGAAAGCAGCAGCTTTTGCTATTGCTTGCTTCAAAGCATCAACTCTTGAAGTTTGCCCTACACCACTGGCCAGCATTTGTTTGTTTTTTACAATTACAATTGCATTTGATCGGGTATGTTTACAAACTTTATTGGCAAACAACAGATCTTCGATCTGCTCATTATTTGCTTCTATCTTGCTTACACATTTCAGGTCAGCTGTTTGCTCTGTCTTTAGATCTTTATCCTGAGATATAAATCCATTTAACAAAGTTCTGACTTGGGTAGGTGCAAGTTTTACTTTTTTTCTTTTTAGAATGATGCGATTTTTCTTTTCGGATAAAATCTGAATTGCTTCTTCAGTGAATGAAGGAGCAACGATCAATTCAAAAAATATTGCATTGGCCCCAGCGGCAACTTCAGCATCAACTTCAGCATTTGCAATCAAAACACCACCGAATGCTGAGACCGGGTCGGCCTGTAAAGCATCTTTCCATGCATTGATAAGTGTTGATCTGCTTGCGATTCCGCAGGCGTTATTGTGTTTTAATATTGCAAATGTAGGTTCTTCAAACTCATCTATGAGTTGAACCCCTGCATCCAGATCCAATAAATTATTATAAGATAATGCCTTTCCATTCAACTGCTCGAACATAGCATTCAGGTCACCATGAAAGACACCATTCTGATGCGGGTTTTCACCGTAGCGCAAACTTTCACCTGAAGCAACACTGATCTTTAAGTTCTTTGAGACAGGTGAAAAATAATTATAAATGGCAGTATCATAATGTGAGCTGACATTGAAAGCTTCTGCTGCCATAGCTTTCCGCTGATCCATCGAGCTTTCTCCATTTTGTTGAGTGATGATATCCAACAAGGTGTCATAATGATCTTTGGAGGGAACGATCAATACATCTTTAAAATTTTTAGCTGCAGCACGGATCAAAGAAATTCCACCAATATCGATCTTTTCAATGACTGCACTTTCTTCTGCACCTGAAGCAAGTGTTTCTTCAAATGGATACAGATCGACAATTACCAAATCAATTTCCGGAATTTCATACTCCGCCATTTGAAGCAGATCATTCGATTCTTCGCGTCTGCCAAGGATTCCTCCAAAAATCTTAGGGTGTAATGTTTTTACTCTGCCTCCTAGAATTGAAGGATAAGCAGTAAGTTCTTCGACGGGAGTAACACTCACTCCAAGACCTTCTATAAATTCCTGTGTACCACCGGTCGAGAAAATTTTCACACCTAATTTAGCAAGACCCTGAATAACAGGTTCGAGCTTGTCTTTGTAATATACTGAAATTAAGGCGTTTTGAATCTTCTTTTGACTTGTCATTAAGGGGCAGGAAATTATGTGCAAGTTTAGCAAAATTAGCTACAACAAACAACAACAGAAGCCTGAATTCTCGTATATTTATGAGATATGCTGCCATAGTTTTTTATTACCTTTGGATAATCACGATTTTATGCTTTTCCTAAGATTTTTAGCCGAGTCATTTAACTTCGCATTACATGCGTTAAGTGTGAACAAACTCAGGACATTTTTGTCTTTGTTGGGAATAAGCATCGGTATTTTTGCAATCATTTCTGTGTTGACAGTTGTTGATTCATTGGAAAAGAATGTACGTGGCAGTGTGGCTTCCTTGGGAGATAATGTTTTGTATATCCAAAAATGGCCATGGGCTACTTCTTCAGATTATCCTTGGTGGAAATATTTGAACCGACCTTCGCCCAGTTTACAAGAAGCAGAAGATATAAAGCGTCGTTTGCTTTCGGTTGAAGCTGTTTCATTTCAGGCCTGGATCCTTTCCAAAACCATTAAAGCAGGTAAAAACTCAGTTGAAAATGTAGGTGTAATGCCTGTGTCTCATGATTATGAGCAGATAAAACTTTTCGATCTGGTAGAGGGTAGGTATTTTACAGAATCAGAAAGTGCCGGCGGAAGCCCTGTTGCAATTATTGGCTATGATGTTTATGATAAATTGTTTCCTAATGGAAATGCTATAGGCAAAGATATTCTGGCATTAGGAAGAAAAATGTCTGTTATCGGAGTATTTGCGAAAGAGGGATCAAGTCTGGTAGGAAATAGCATGGATGAACTTGTTTTGACTCCTGTAAAATATGCCCGTAACATTGTGGATATAACTGTTGATCAAAGCCAACCCTGGATCCAGGTAAAAGGAAAAGCAGGAATAAATAATGCCGAACTCAAAGATGAAGTAAGAGGGATAATGAGATCCTTACGTCAATTGAGTCCTCGTGAAGAAGATAATTTTGCATTGAATGAATCTTCTTTATTATCCGCCGGAATAACCAGCATATTTGGCGTGATCAATATTGCAGGATGGATAATTGGTGGATTCTCAATTCTGGTTGGAGGCTTTGGTATCGCAAATATTATGTTTGTTTCAGTGAAAGAACGTACATCGATCATTGGAATTCAAAAGTCATTGGGAGCAAAACGTTATTTCATTCTGATGCAATTTTTAGTTGAATCAATTATCCTTTGTCTTGTAGGTGGGATCATCGGTTTGATGATCGTTTTCGGATTGACTTATCTGGCTTCTGCATCGATGGATTTTAAGATAGCTTTGTCTTCCGGCAACATCATAACAGGTCTTGTGATCTCTGTTTCTATCGGAGTTATCTCAGGATTTATTCCTGCTTATACTGCATCCAGATTGGATCCGGTAGAAGCGATAAGAGCATCCTAATGCTGACCAATTTCTTTATTGACGATCTTATGATCACCGGTTAACACCAATCCCATCATCATCATCAGGCTGGAAGTTAAAATTATCAGGAACAAGATCCCTTCACTGAATCCGGGAATCTGATATTTCGGAGGAATACTGTAATAAAGCAAAATAGTGATCAAGCCTCTGGGTGCAATGAACAGATCCGGCATCAGATCATTCTTTGTAAAAACCCGTAAATAAAGAAATCTGACAATTAAGATTGATAAGATCCCTAATCCGCCGATCACGATTACATTTAGATCCAACAGGGTTTCGAGCGTAAATGAAAATCCAAATAATAGGAAAAAGAATGTGCGGATAAGGAAAGCCGATTCAGCTGTGATCATTTTCAACTGTTCCAGTTCATCATGTATTTTTCCGGGTTCAAAATATTTCGCGATCTTCCCTCTAACGATCAGATGTGTATTGTTAATAGTCATTCCAAAAGCCAGCACCAGTAACAAAGAGGAAAGATGAACCATTTTACCTACTGAGTAAACGATTACAAGCACAGCAATTACCAAAAAGAACTTTATATGGTGGCTGATCTTTTCGATAAAAAACATGAGGAGTAATCCCCCAACAATGGAGATAATTATAATCAGGATCAGACTTAAGCTAAAATCGAGTAAACCTGCACCGGTGATCACTTCATTAACCATCACAAAATTGAACAACATGATGCCCAATATGTCACTGAATGTTGCTTCATAAACCAGAAATTCTCTTTTAGATGCGATCAGGTTTTTAATACTTGGAATCGCAACGGCACTGCTGATTACACCTAGAGGTATTGCAGTAAGCAAACTTTGGTGAAAGGTAGCATCCAGGAAATAATGAATGATATATCCAATGGCAAACGAAGTCGCAACCAAAATGAATAAGGCACTATAGATTGAGTTTTTTATCAAGGGAAGTTTTTCCCGCGATAATTCAAGATCCAGCGAACCTTCAAGTACGATTAGAATTAGACCGATGATGCCAAATAATTCCAAGAGTGGTTTAGTATCCGGAAGGTCAAAATGAAATCTAATACTCACATATTTCAAGATCAGTCCGGTTCCTAAAAGCATTAAAACGGACGGAACCCGGGTGAGTTTTGAAAGTACATCAAAAAGGTAGGAAAGGATAACAATTACCCCAAGGAAGATCAATATTTCATACGAAGAGAATCCCATATAATTTCAAATTGAGCCCTATAATACACAATACTTGCATCAAAGAGCGTGTAATATCAGTACAAAAATTTATTTATTTCAAAACTTAAATCAAAATGTTAAGCTAAAAACTATGCTGTAGATATCTACAGCATAGTTTTAAAAATAGATGAATTGTTAATAGTTTAATTAAATCGAAAAATGATTTTCAAGATCTTGATTTTTAAATATCGATTTCCTGATCGTCTTCTGTATACTTGAGTGTATACATGTCTTTCCGCCTATCTGTCCATGGTTGCACCGAACCGGATTCTCTGTGTTTTTGAAGATTATTCAGATCCAGATCCTGAAAGATCATGGTCTCAATATTTGCATTGCATTCAGCAGCTATACCATCTCTTGCAAAATGGAAATCGTTGGGTGTAAAAATGGCACTTTCTGCATAATGTACATCCATGTTTTCCACAAAGGGCAAGTTGCCTACACATCCTGAAGTAACTACATAAACTTGGTTTTCAATACATCTTGCCTGTGAACAATATTTTACTCTGAGGTAAGCTCTTCTTTCATCTGTACAGAAAGGAACAAAAATTACATTGGCTCCTTTTTTACGTGCGATCCTGGCTAACTCAGGGAATTCGATATCATAGCAGATCAGAATTGCTACTTTTCCTTTGTCTGTATCAAAAACTTCTACTTTATTTCCGGGTTTTACTCCCCACCATTTTCTTTCATGAGGGGTAATGTGGATCTTATATTGTTTGCCAACTGTTCCATCTCTTTTGAAAAGAAAGGAAATATTAAAAAGATCAGCTCCTTCAAGCATGATATGTGATCCGCCAATAATATTTGTATTGTATTTAACAGCAAGTCCACTGAAAAGATCGAGATATTGTTGAGTGAATTCGCTTAACATGCGAATGGTAGTACCGGGACCTTTTTGCGGTAAAAACGATAGCAATTGATTTGTAAACATTTCCGGGAAAACCACAAAGTCACTTCGGTAATCAGATGCAACGTCAACAAAATATTCTACGTTCGTTGCAAAGTCTTCAAAATGTTTGATCTGTCTGAGCTGATATTGAACCGTACAAACTCTCATATATGGATCATATGAGGGCTTTTTCTTTTTGGGTGAATAGTGTATGTTGGTCCATTCAAGATAAGTTGCATACCCACCTGATTCCAAATCATCCGGTAAGTAATCCGGAATTAGTCTGATCAGTACAAATCCATTCGCCATCTGTGCAGTAAGTACAGGATCAAAAATTGCACGTTCATGTACTTTATCTACATACTCATCAGCCGTAATATCCGGGGCATGTTTTGCATAGCCGGGGATTCGTCCGCCAATTGCAATTCGTTTCAGGTTTTGATCGACAACAAGTTTTTTTCTTGCTTCATATAACCTGCGTGATAATTTCATATTCCGGTACTCCGGATCCACCATCATCTCTATACCATACAATGTATCACCTTCCGGATTATGGTTTGTGATATATCCACGATTGGTTATTTCTCTCCAATTATGGGTGTCATTGTACTCATCAAATTCCAGGATCAGTGAGCTCGAGCTGGCAACGATCTTACCATTGATATCAATGAGTATCTGACCCTCTTTGAATGTATCGATCATGCTTTTAAATTGCCCTCTGGTCCAGGGCGGCATCTTAGGAAAACATAATTTCGAAAGTCCTACAACCTGCTCATAGTCTTCTATGTTGGCAGTTCTGACTTTGATCTTTTTTTGTTGATCCAGGAGATTTATTTTAACTGCTTCCTTATACCTTGCATTGCTTCCCTTAGCTTTTACTTCGGCTTTAGGGTCAATGAATTTTGGTATGTCTTTTTTCTTCGTCATAAATAATCTGATAAACTAAACAATGGGGTTGATCAAATAATATCTTAGATGATCTTCCCAAACACCATTTATATGTAAATATTTTTCTGCTAATCCTTCATTTTTAAATTGACATTTTTCAAGGACACGTATCGAAGCTATGTTTTTTGGGATTACATTGGCTTCTATTCTATGGAGTTGTAATTGACTAAAAACAAACTGAATTGCGCCACTGATCGCTTTTGTTGCAATTCCTTTTCCACATTCCGAGTAGTCTATTTTATAACCTAAGTGACAAGCCTTAAAAGCTCCCCAGATAATGTTGGAAAAAGAAATATCCCCGATTATTCGTTCGGGTTGAACATGACTGGAAATGTAAAATCTTAATGCTCTCCTTTCAGCTTGTAATGAAATTTGATCAATTAATATTTCTTCTTGTTTTGTTAAGGTATAAAACTCTTTTTTCGGAATTGGTATCCAGGGAGAAAAATGATTTTTATTTCTTTCATGATAATCCAATAAGGGTACTGCAAATTTTATATCCGGACCTTTCAATACTATGTCATCAATAATTAGTTTGATAGGTTGCTCAAGTGAGACAGGTTGCATACCGGAAAATTAAACCCCGGAACAGCATAACAACTAACCGGATACACAGATAATATATTTATCTGAGCTTGCATTAAATATAGTCAAAATAATACAATTTCCCAAAATAGCGGAGGCATTGTATAAGAATACCTGCTTATTGTGATCCCAATTGTTCAATTAATTGTCTGGCTTTTCCAATCTTTTTCACATCATTGAATCGGATAGATAATCGGCCTTTCTCCTCCTTCAATTTGCAAGACCCGGAATTGCTTTGTACAAATTTTAGTACACTCGAAAAACGATCACTTTGATAATAGGCGGAGTTTGGATCTGCTACAAAATAAGCAATCAACTTTTGATTCTTTAAAATAAACTTTTCTATTCCAATTTCTTTTGCCTTCCATCGAAGCCGGATCGTTTCCATCAATTCTTCAACCTGAAAAGGAACAGGACCAAAACGATCTTTTAAGGATTCTTCAAAATACAGCAATTCTTTCTCGTTTTCCAAGGAATCAAGTTCACGATAAAGACTTAATCTTTCAGTGATATTATTTACATAATCGTTTGGGATCAAGATCTCCATATCCGTATCGATCTGGCAATCCTGAACAAAAGCCCCGGGTGCTTCATCTGCAAACAAATCTTTGAAATCACTTTCTTTCAACTCTCTGATTGCTTCATCCAGGATCTTATGATACATCTCGTATCCGATCTCAGAAATGAAGCCACTTTGTTCACCACCCAATAAATTCCCTGCTCCCCGGATATCAAGATCGCGCATTGCGATATTGAATCCACTTCCCAGATCGGAGAATTCTTCAATTGCTCTAAGCCTCTGTCTTGCTTCACTTGTAAGCAATGAAACAGGAGGAGATAACAAATAACAGAAAGCTTTTCTATTAGATCTTCCAACTCTTCCTCTCATTTGATGCAGGTCGCTCAATCCAAAATGATGTGCGTTCTGAATTATGATAGTATTTGCATTGGGTATATCCAATCCGGATTCAATAATGGTTGTAGCTACTAACACATCAAAGTCACCATCTATAAAACCAAGCAAGGTATCTTCCAATTGAGGACCATCCATTTGTCCATGTCCTACTGCAATCCTAGCATCCGGAACAAGCCGTTTTATCAATCCTGCAATGTCATGTATATCCTGAACCCGGTTATGTACAAAGAAAACCTGCCCGCCTCTTTCGAGCTCAAACATGATCGCATCCCGGATAGTTTCTTCCGAAAAAATATGAAGTTCAGTAGTAACCGGAACCCTGTTTGGTGGAGGAGTAGTGATGATACTTAAATCCCGGGCACCCATCAATGAGAATTGCAGTGTACGCGGAATAGGTGTTGCAGTCAATGTTAATGTATCAACATTGATTCTAATTTGTTTTAATTTTTCTTTTGCAGCGACACCAAATTTTTGTTCTTCATCAATGATCATCAAACCCAGATCCTGGAATTTAATGTCTTTCCCAAGCAAACGATGTGTCCCAATGATGATATCAATTTTACCTGCTTCCAGTTTTTCAAGACTAAGCTTTTGCTGTTTTGAAGTTTTGAATCTGTTGATATAATCTACAGTACAGGGCATTTCTTTTAATCGATCAACAAATGTATTGTAATGCTGTAATGCAAGTATGGTTGTTGGTACAAGAACAGCTACCTGCTTGCCATCCGTAACTGCCTTGAATGCAGCTCTGATAGCAATTTCAGTTTTGCCAAATCCAACATCTCCGCAAATAAGACGGTCCATTGGAAATGGTTTTTCCATATCCTTTTTGAAATCTACAGTAGCCTTTTCTTGATCGGGAGTATCCTCATAAATAAATGAAGCCTCCAGTTCTGTTTGTAAATAGGTATCCGGAGTAAAAGCAAAACCTTGTTGTGCTTTGCGTTTAGCATAAAGAGCAATAAGATCTTTTGCAATATCCTTTACTTTCTTTTTTGTCTTTTGTTTTAAAGTGGACCAGGTATTAGATCCTAACTTGTTGAGTGAAGGTTCTTTTCCTTCTTTGCCGGTATATCTTGTTATTCTGTGTAATGAATGTATGCTTACATACAGAATATCATTGTCTCTATATACCAGCCTAACTGCTTCTTGAGTCTTTCCATTTACATCGATGATCTCGAGTCCGGCAAATCTTCCAACACCATGATCAATATGTGTTACAAAATCTCCGGGTTTTAAAGAGTAGAGTTCTTTTAACGTTAGAGCTTCACTTTTGCTGTACTGTTGTTTGAGCTTGAATCGATGATATCTGTTGAAGATCTGATGATCTGTATAACACATGATTTTCAGATCATGATCCTGAAATCCTTCATGAATGCTCATCAGTATAGGATTCATACTCACATCTTTCCCTATATCAGCAAAGATCGCATACAACCTCTCTATTTGTTTTGCGGCATCGGCAAAAATAAGATTGTCATACCCTTTCTGTTTATTGGATTGAAGATCTTCAATCAGTAAAGGAAAGTTTTTATTGAATGATGGCTGCGGGCTGGTTTTAAACTCAAGTTCTAATGTAGAATTGAAATAAAATCTGTTGCCAAATTCAATTACTGTAAACTGATTTAATTTACCTAAAATTTCAAGCTTGGTATCAAATAATTCTTCCGGCTTGAGATGTAATAAAAGGCTATCCGAATTTGAGTAGAGCTCCTGTGTCTTCTCATAATTGCGATCGATGAAATCGATAGAATCTCGGAGGTCAGAGAACCATAATTTCGTTTCTTTCGGAATAAAATCGAAGAAACTTTCCCGGCTTTCTCGGAGCAGATTTTTTTGAACATTTGGAATCAAAGTAACATGATTCATCTGATCCACTTTTAACTGATCAGTTGGATTAAAAGTCCGGATCGATTCTACTTTATCTCCGTCAAGTTCTATACGGAAAGGCAATTCATGAGCATAAGAGTAAATATCAATGATCCCGCCACGGATCGCAAATTGACCGGCTTCATAAACAAAATCACTGTGTTCGAATTCGTATTCCTGCAAAAATTCCATCAGAAAATCCATGCTCAATGGATCTTCCAGACGGATATCCATAGTATGTGATGCAAGATTTTTCTTGGTAACTACTTTTTCATTTATTGCTTCCGGAAAAGTAACGATCAACAGATCCCCACCTCTTCGAATCCGATTCAGTACTTCGGCCCTGAGAAGAATATTTGCATTATCAGTTTCTTCAATCTGATAAGGTCTTCTATAGGAAGCAGGATAAAAAAGTGTATGATTACTTCCTGCTAGATTCTCAATATTATTTAAGAAAAATGCAGCTTCTTCTTTATCCGGTAATACAAAAAGATGGGTTCCTGTATTTTCTTTATATACTGCAGCAGCAATGAATGCAGGCATGGAACCGCTACATCCTTTGAGCCTTACCTGATGGTTTTCTTTTGAAGAAAGTGTGGGTATAAGTTTCCTTAATTGTGGGCTTTCAATATATCGCTTAAGTAGATCGCTAATATTCACTTTCTGATTCTATCAAGCCTCTACTGTAGCATATTTAAGCATAAATTCTTCTGCTTTTTTTACCATTTCTTCCGAACCAATAAAAAAGGGAACACGTTGATGCAAAGCATCCGGTTTGATATCCATGATACGATTAAAGCCATCTGATGCTTTTCCACCTGCTTGTTCAATGATGAAGGCTAATGGATTGCATTCATACAGCAAACGTAATTTCCCATGGGGGGACTTTAATGTGGCGGGATATATAAAGATTCCGCCTTTTAATAAGTTACGATGAAAATCAGATACCAGTGATCCAATATATCTGCTGGAATAGGGTCTGTTCGTAGCATCATCTTCCTCCTGGCAATACTTTAAATAGTCTTTAACACCCTGCGGAAAATGACAATAATTTCCTTCATTGATAGAGTAGATCGTGCCCGTTTTTGGCGTTATAATATCCGGATGTGACAAACAAAATTCTCCAATTGAAGGATCAAGTGTAAATCCATTTACTCCTTTTCCTGTGGTGTATACAAGCATGGTAGAGGAGCCATAAGTAACATACCCGGCTGCTACTTGCTTATATCCTTCCTGATAAAACTCGTCAATTTCACAAACTCCTTGCGGGCTTGTTTTTCTAAATATTGAAAAAATGGTACCTATTGAAACATTTACATCAATATTGGATGAACCGTCGAGCGGATCCATAGCTACCAGATATTTGGCATTTTTGGAAACTTCTGAATCGATGACCAGCATATCTGTATTTTCTTCAGATGCAATGGCGCAACATTCACCACCTGATTGTAAGGCAGCTATAAATTGATCATTTGCAAAAACATCTAATTTCTTTACCTCTTCTCCCTGAACATTTATATCTCCTGCAGTGCCAAGAATATCAACCAGTCCGGCTTTATTTACTTCCCTGTTAACGATCTTCGCCGCAATTCCTATATCTCTCAATAATCGTGATAGTTCTCCTTTTGCATATGGGAAATCTGATTGTCTTTCTATGATGAATTGACCGAGAGTCTTGACTCCGTGTGTATATCGAACCATTATTAAAGAAATTGGTATACAAAGATACTAAAAAGGGAGTTTGAGGCTAATTCTTATATTGCATAATGCAAAAGAATATCTTCATTTTTTGCCTGTCAATGATAGTAGTGCCGGTCTTATCCTTTTCGCAGATAAGGATCAATGAGATAATGGCAGTGCCCTATTCCATGTATAGTGACACTTCCAAAGACATTGGTCAAGAGTGGATTGAGTTAATAAATTCAGAAAGTGATACTGTAGATATTGGCATTTTTCATCTCAGTGATGACATAAAAAAGCCGGATAAATACAGCTTTCCTTTAAATACAAAGCTGGCCGGGGGTGCTTGTTTTGTTGTTTATACCGAAGATCTTTTTAAATATACAGGCAGAGGATTCAAATTAAATTCGCGCGGAGAGGTATTATTTTTATTCAACCGAAATAAGGAATTGATTGATTCTCTAATTTATCCCAAGCAATATCCGGGTATAAGTTATGGATATCGTGGGGCAGGAGGAGAGGCCGGATATTTCCGAGCGATGAGTCCGGGTAAAGCAAATGATGGGGATGTTTTTCATTCCTTTTCTGAACCACCTATTGTTGAACCGGCCGGAGGCTTTTACAACTCCGGCAAACAAATTTCAATTTCATCAGGACAAAAAGGGATCATCAGATATACACTGGATGGCAGTATTCCGAATGAAAACAGTAAAATATATTCCAAACCTCTAAAGGCCGACAGTCTTCTTATGTTAAGGGCAAGGGTGTTTGACAAAGATAATCTGCCAAGTAAGGTCATTACACATACTTACTTTATAAATGTTAGTCATCAGCTCCCAGTATTTTCACTTGTAACCGATCCGGATAATTTATTTGATGATAAAATTGGAATTTATGTTGATGGGACCAATGGAGTTGCCGGTAACTGCAATACCACACCGAAAAATTTTAATCAGAGTTGGAAACGGCCTTTGAATATTGAATTTTTTGATTCGTCCATAAATGTTATCAATCAGGAAGCTGAAGTAAGGATATTTGGAAATTGTAGCAGACGTTGGCCACAAAAATCACTACTTATCTCAGCAAAAGAGAAATATGGTAAGGACAAATTTAAGCATAGATTCTTTCACGATAAAGAGATCAATAAATTCAAATCGATAATGCTTAGAAATTCAGGAACGGATTGGAATAAGACACTAATGAAAGATGCATTCGTGCAGAGCATTACCAGAGACAGAATGGATCTTGATCAACAAGCTTACAGAGCCAGCGTTGTTTACATTAATGGGAAGTACTGGGGTATTTATAATATCCGGGAAATGATGGATGATCATTACATCAAAGCAAATCACAAAATAGATCTTGATGATATTGATATGATCGAAAATATCACGCTGTTGAAGTATGGAAAACGGGATGATTTTACTTTTCTCATGGATACACTATCCAAAATTGGATTTGAAAAAGATAACTGTTTAATGATCATGAATAAATATATTGATATGGATAATTTCATGGATTATCATATCGCTCAATTATATTCTGCAAATACAGACTGGCCCAATAATAATATTCGGTATTGGAAAGCCAGAAATGATACTTCAAAATGGAGATATATGCTCTATGATACGGATATGGCTTTCGGTTCTATGGCATATACGCTAAACCCATATATAAAGCTTAGAACCGAAAAACATAGAGGAATGAATTTCTTTGTAGAATTACAAAAAAATCCTGCTTTTTGTTATGAGTTTAGCCAGCGATTTGCAGTGCAGATCTATACTACATATGATCCCGATCGGTTGAGCGTAATTCTTGACAGCATAGTCAAAATAATAGAACCTGAAGTTGATAATCATTTTGAAAGATGGGGTGGCAAAATGACGGATTGGCAAAAACATTTAAGTGTCATTCTTGATTTTGGCAAAAACAGACCGGAATACATGATAGGTTTTCTTCAGAATGAGAATAAGCTTCTTGCACCGGTACAAGTTACGATGAGCACAGAGAACGGAAAAATTCTTTTGGCAGGTGTGGAAGTTGGAAATATTTTTAAAGGAAAATTATTTCCGGGTTTGGTCAGGATCCAGGCAATACCGGATAAGGGTTACAGCTTTAGCCACTGGGAGGGCGGAAGCGTTGATAAAGACATGCTCAGCATTCCGGAAGCAAAGGTTCTGGATCTTAAACCTGTTTTTAAAAGAACTAATTAATTTTTTAACATGAAATGGATATTTAACTTTGCGACCTATGGCACGAAAAGATACTTCATTTCCCAGAGAAAAGGTCACTGTATTATTGCTTGAGGGGATAAATGATTCAGCGATCGGAGAGTTCAGATCTGCGGGATATCACAGCGTTGAAGTACTGTCTACGGCACTTGATGAAAAGGAATTGATCAAAAAGATCAAAGGGGTGCATATACTTGGTATCCGGTCGAAGACCAAAGTGACAAAGAATGTGCTTGATGCGGCTGATAAATTACTTGCCATCGGTTGTTATTGCATTGGCACAAATCAGGTTGATCTGGAAGCGGCAACTTCAGCCGGAGTTGCAGTTTTTAATTCTCCTTTTTCTAACACGCGCTCTGTTGCCGAGCTTGTTATTTCACATTGCATAAGTTTGATGCGGAGAATTCCGGAAAAAAGTCAGGCAGCACATGCAGGTGCCTGGATGAAAGATCACAGAGGATGTTATGAAGTAAGAGGCAAGACACTGGGTATAATCGGATATGGTCATATTGGTTCGCAAGTCAGTGTTCTAGCTGAAAACATGGGGATGAATGTGATCTTTTATGATGTGGAATCAAAATTAACTTTGGGTAATGCAAATCCTATAAAGAGTTTAGAAACTCTTTTGAAGCAAAGTGATATAGTAAGCTTGCATGTGCCGGGTACAGAATCAACTCGTAATTTGATGAATTCAAAACGGATCTCTCAAATGAAAACAGGAGCTGTTTTGATCAATCTTAGTAGAGGTGATGTATTGGACAATGATGCATTAGCAGAAGCAATAAAGAAAGGAAAAATTAGTGGAGCTGCTGTAGATGTTTTTCCGAATGAGCCTGCCTCAAGGAATGCAAATTTTAACAATCCCTTACAAGGCTTGGCAAATATTATTCTTACACCTCATATAGGAGGTTCCACAGAAGAAGCTCAGATAAGTATTGGAATTGACGCTGCCAGAAAATCTATCGGATTTATTGAAACCGGTAGCTGTAGCGGTTCCCATAGTATTCCTGACCTTTCACTTCCAATTCAAAGTGATGCTCACAGACTTTTACATATACATAAAAATCAGCCCGGTGTATTGGGTGAGATCAACAGCATTCTTTCAGCAATGAAGGTGAATATTCTGGGACAATATTTAAAAACCAATGAACATATTGGTTATGTAGTTCTTGATATTGATAAGAAAACTTCAGGGAAAGCTTTGGAAGCACTTAGAAAAGTAAAACATACAATCAGAGTAAGGAGTTTATATTAATGGCCGAAAAAATAATTATAAGAGAGGGAGTAAAAGAAGATCTGCCAGCGGTACTTGAATTGATCAATGAACTTGCGGTTTACGAAAAAGCCGCTGAAGAAGTGATCAACACAGTTGAACAAATGGAGATCGACGGTTTTGGTCCAAACAAGATCTTTTATTTTCTGGTAGCAGAAATCGAAAATGAAATTGTTGGTATTGCACTTTATTATTTCAAATACTCTACCTGGAAAGGTAAATGTATTTATCTGGATGATATAATCGTAACCGAATCTCAGCGCCGGAAAGGTCTGGGATCTTTACTACTTGATGAACTTATCGTGGTTGCTGAAAAAACCAATGCCATGAAACTGGAGTGGCAAGTGCTTGATTGGAATGTCAGCGCAATAGATTTTTATAAAAAGTATGATGTGCTTTTGGATTCCGGATGGATCAATTGTATGTTGAAAAGAGATATGATAACCAAGCTTGCAAATAGACAGAAATAGATGAAGGTTTTTAAGTTTGGCGGGGCATCTGTAAAGGATGCTGATTCTATAAGGAATGTTAAAAAGGTGATTGATCTGTACAAGGATGACGATCTGGTGATCATCATATCAGCTATGGATAAGACGACCAATGCACTTGAGGAAGTGGTGTCAGCTTACTTCAGATCAAGAGAAGCGGCACTTGAGAAACTTCAGAAAGTAAAGGATTTTCATTCTCATATTTTAAAAGGCCTTTTTTCTGATGGTAATGTTAAGCTCGAAGATGATCTGAGCAATATTTTTCTGGAAATCGAATGGATCATAGAAGAAGAAGCAGAGCGTGAATACGGTTTTGTTTATGATCAGATCGTTTCCCAGGGAGAGTTTCTGTCAACTCGAATCATAAGTGCATGGTTGAATTCAGTGGGAGTGAAAAATGTGTGGACTGATGTAAGAGATTATATTCAAACAGATAATACTTATCGGGAAGGCCAGGTTGATTGGAATACAACAACAGAATTGATCAGGAAATACGTATTTGAATTATTACGATTGAATCAATATGTGATCACCCAAGGATTTGTGGGTGGTACTTCGGAAAATTTCAATACTACACTTGGCAGGGAAGGCTCTGATTATACAGCGGCTATTTTTGGACATGTGATGGATGCACAGGAAGTATGTATTTGGAAAGATGTACCGGGAGTGCTGAATGCGGATCCAAAATATTTTCCGGATTCTGTTTTGTTTGACAAACTAAGCTATCATGAATCTATAGAGCTGGCTTATTACGGTGCTTCTGTGATCCATCCCAAGACATTGAAACCCTTGGAGAACAAGAATATTCCACTGTATGTAAGGTCATTTAAAAACCCGGAAAACCCGGGGACTTTGATTGCAGGTGAAGAACAAATATTGCCTTTGATTCCTTCTTATATTTTCAAGAGTGATCAGACGTTATTTTCAATTTCCGCCAATGATTTTTCATTCATAGTGGAAGAACATTTAAGCCGGATCTTTTCAATTTTTGCGAGACATCATGTTAGAATCAATCTGATGCAAAATTCTGCATTGAGTTTTTCAGCTTGTGTTGATCATGACCCATTCCGAATTCCACCCTTGATCACAAATCTGCAAAAAGAATTCAAAGTCCTTTATAATACAGATCTTGACTTGTACACGGTGCGTCATTATGATCAGAAGATCATTGATAAAATAAGTCAGGGGAGAGAAGTGTTGCTTGAACAAAGAAGCAGAACTACAGCTCAATTATTATTCAGAGCAGTTCCGAAAAGTTAATATTTGGAATTAATTTTTGCTGCAAGTGTTTGTGCAATTTTTCTGTCAGACTCATAGGTCCATCCTGCAATGTGCGGACTAAGAACAACCCTGTCAGATCTTAATAGGTATTGAAGAGGGGTGGGCATTTCAGCATGCTCACCCTCACCATAAAAAGTCTCGAATGAGCCGGTCTCATATTCGAGAACATCCAGACAGCAACCTTTGATCTTTCCTCCAATTATTCCTTGAACCAGATCATCTGTCTTTACAACTTTCCCTCTCGAAGTGTTTATCAAATAGAATTCATTTTTGAATTTATTGATGAACGCTTCATCAAACATATAGTGCGTCTCTTCTGTCAAGGGTACATGCAAACTGATAACATCACATACGGAAAATATTTTTTCAAGAGAACATTCTTCTACAAAATCAGATCCGAATCCTGTTTTGTATTTATCGTAAGCAAGTATCCTACATCCAAAACCGCTTAACTTTTTGGCGAAGGAAGAACCCATATTTCCGAAGCCGATAATACCAATAGTACGTTCGCTTAATTCGATACCCCTGTTAGGTTCACGGATCCATTTACCGATTCGCACCTGTTCATTTACCCGATGTAAATTATTTAATAGCATCAGGATCATTCCAATTGCATGTTCAGCAACCGCATCTCTGCTACCTTCCGGAGCCGTGATCACTTCTATTCCTTTTTTTTCGCAGAGGTCAAGATCTATATGCTCAACACCCACACCATTTCTTGCAATAAATTTCAGATTTCCTGTTTCAGCCAGGATTTCATTATCGATCTTAAATCTGCTTTTTATAAGGATTCCATCAAACTGAGAAATAACATCTGAACATTGTAAAGGCGTTAATTTCAAGCCATCTGTAATTGTCCAGCCTGCTGCTTCAAGAACATTCTTAAAGGCAGGATGAACAGGATCCAACTGAAGGATTTTTTTACTCATACCATCAACCCTCTCAAGAATAAAATGGCGATGGAGAAATAGATCACCAGTCCGGTTACGTCAACAACTGTACTTACAAATGGCGCACTTGATACAGCCGGATCAAGACCAAGTCTTTTTAAGATCAAAGGGAGGATCGATCCCATAATTGATCCCCACATAACAGTCCCTATCAAACTAAAACTAACGGTAAGACCTATGGATACCCAATTATCACTAGAGGTGGCTTCAGTATAAGCCCACAAAAACACTCTTAGGAATCCCAGGATTCCCAGAATAAGACCCAGTAAAAAACCGGTCAGGATCTCTTTTTTTACAATTTGCCACCAATCTTCAATGGTTATTTCATTCAATGCCAGTGCCCGGATAATTAGGGTGCTTGCCTGAGATCCGCTGTTACCGCCACTCGCGATGATCAATGGGATAAATAATGTGAGTGCTACTACGGATGCGATCTCGTGTTGAAAATAACTCATCGCTGTAGCAGTAAGACTACCTCCAAGTAATAAAACCATCAACCATCCGGCTCTTTTTTTCAGCATCTCAACAAGCGAAATGCTCATGTATGGTTCTTCTAAAGCTTCCATACCACCCATCTTTTGCAAATCTTCCGTTTCCTCTTCACGGATGATATCGATTGCATCATCATGGGTGATGATACCGATCAATTGATCCTCCGGATTTACAACGGGTATTGCAATAAGGTCATACTTACTGATCTTTTCGGCAACCGTTTCCTGGTCATCAAGTGCTTCTACGGAAACTATTTCTTCATGATAGATCTGATCTATGATCTCTTCAGGTTCTGCCAAGATCAAATCCTTCAGGGAAATAAATCCCATCAGCTTTCTATCTTCATCAACCACATAGATATAGTAGATCGTTTCTTTCTTAGGAGCATCTCGTCTTACCTGATCCATTGCCTCACTTACGGTCATGTTAATGGTGACCGAAGCAAACTCCGAACTCATGATACCACCTGCAGAATCTTCGGGATATGAACTTAGATGCAGTACATTTTCCCGTACTACTTTATTCAAATAGGGAAGAAGACGTAATTGCTCGTCCTGCTCCATTTGTTGATACAGATCGGCTCTGTCATCACTTTGAATAAATACAAAAAGACGGGCAATTTCTTTTGGGGAAAGAAATGAAAGGATCTCTATTTGATGATCCGGTTCATGCGAAGCCAGAATATAACCCTGATTTTCCGGAGTAAATAATTTGAATAGACGTAATTCAGTTTCTTCCTTTAGTTCAGATAAAAATTCTGAAACTTCTACGGTTGGCATTTCCGAAAGTAAAGCCACTACATCTTCGTCCTTGCCTTGAAGCAGGAGGTCATGAATCTCTTGTAGTGTATCTATGCTTTGAGCCTGTTCCATAAAAGGAGCTTATTGTGGGAAGACAGGGGTAAAATTGATGTCGACAAAATTAGTTTTTTTTGTCTTAACTCGAGTAAGGTACACTCTTTTTTTTACTTCCTTCCAGCTATAATGGCTCGTGTCAATTCCTGGAAATCCTGAGGACTGAGCTGTTCAGCTCTTTTGTCCATGAATGGTAAATCTAAATCAACAGGAAGTAATGACTTCAGTGCATTTCTCAGCGTTTTCCTTCTTTGATTAAACCCGGTCTTGATAACGGTCTTGTAGAATTTTTCATCCAGATCTTTTGGATCTTCAGCTTTTCGCTTAAATCTCAAAACCCCTGAACGAACTTTTGGACGAGGAGCAAAATCATCTTGCTCAAGTATCATCAGATATTCGATATCATACCAGGTTTGCATCAGTACGCTGAGTATTCCATAGTCTTTGTTGCCCGGTCCGCTGTGGATCCTGTCAGACACTTCTTTTTGGAACATCCCTGTTACCATATATACATGGTCTCTTTCGTCCAATACACGAAACATGATCTGTGAAGAAATGTTATAAGGGAAATTACCAATTATAGCATATTGATCCGGAAAATATTGTCTTAGATTAATTCTGAGAAAATCACCTTCAATGATTCGTAATGTAAGTTCAGGAAGATGCGTGTTTAAATATTCTATCGACTCTCTGTCGATTTCTACAACATGCAAATCTGCTCCATGTTTCTTTAGAAGCGTTGAAGTAAGCACACCCATTCCCGGACCCACTTCAAGAACTTTACAACCTGCTTTCAACTCAAGTGAAGAGGCGATTTGATCAGCTGCTTCAAGATTGATTAGAAAATGCTGCCCAAGATGTTTCTTTGCTTGTACTTTTCCGGGATGATTTTTTTTAAAACTCATTCAACTATTTCAAGCAACGTACGAAACGCAACAAATTTATTTGCGAATTTTTCATTGTGCTCAGCTTGTAATGCCGGAGCAAAAAGTTTTTGATATTGGTGCAAATGATCAATGCTTAAACAGCTGTATTGAATAGAGTAAGTATGTCCTTCACCAATGTCATCATTCAAAACACGCAACATTCTCGATTCTGAAAACATGCCCGTATTCATCACATCTTTGATATGCGTATGCCTCATCCATTCAAGCCATGCATCATGCGCATCATCATTAATATTTACTGTTACATTATATATTATCACGTTCTTATTTATTAATTTACGATGTCTCCACGCATAACCCGGAATCTTTTTCTTGCTTCAATAACAAATAAACTACCCGGATATTTCTCAAGCATTAATCCATACAAACGCATGGCTTCCGCCTTATTCTTTAATTGAAATTCCTGAAGTTCGGCTAAAGAAAACAAGGCATCATCAGCAAGAATATCTTTTCCATGTTGTTCAAAAACTTTTTGATACAAGGAAGCCGATTCTTCAAATCTTCCCATCTTTTTCAATAATTGGGCTTTTTTGAATAGTACTTCATCTTCAAGGCTATGACCGGGAAATAAAGTTAAAATAGAATCAAGCGTTGCTAAGCTTTGCGTCTCTCTATTCTGGAATGCATAGAGATCAGCTCGAGAATAAAATTCCATCGCCAGGGTGGAGGTATCCAATGCTGTGTTATCAGATATCAAAAGCGACAAAGCAAGCGCATCATTTGCAATTAATTGGGAAGTTGCACTTTTCAAAACATCCAGTTGTGCGCGAGCCCAATCGAATTCTCCTCTGAAATAAGACAATCTTGCATTTCGTAGTTTAGCTTCCTGGCCAAGAGCATCTGTACGATAAGCCTTATCCACTTGCCCATATAATAAAGCAGATTCCCATACATCACCTTGCAACACCAACATATCTCCAAGATCCAGTTTAGCTTCGGCTTGCAGCTGAGGTCTGACACCCGGCATTTCAATTACTTCTTGTAATAGTTTTATTCCTTGTTCCGTATTTTTTAAATGAAATGCTTCAAACTCTGCAAGACTTTTTAATAATGGAGCTGTGATAGTATTTCTTCCAAGCTCATCCAAAGTAGTATAATATTCACTCTTTAATTTTTGAAGTTCAGCCGGAGAAGCATATCCGTTTTTATTTATCTTTTTATTCATTGCTTCCAGCAATTCCATTCGAGCAACAGTATAGTACGGATTTGATCTGCCTTTACTCAGTAAATACTCAAATGCTGATGAAGCTGTTGAATAATCTTCATTTGCAGCAGCCATAGTTGCAAGCGACATGATCCTGCTGCCGTCCTCATTATTTCTTTTATCAAGAGCTTTTGCCTGAACTAATGCAATTTCAAAATCTTTTTGTTGAAGCATATACCAGATCAAGAGTTCTGAATACATACTCACTTCAGGGTATTTCTGAATTCTGCGCAATAAAGAAATCCTAAGTAACTCTTTATTTTTCCCATCAGGGTCAATAGGTAATTTCGTTTGTATGGCTACCTGAACAGCTTGAAGATATGCGGGATTTACACTTACAAGATCAAGATATTCTTCAAGCATCAAATCGAAATTGCCTGTCGCAGCATACAATTCAGCCATTTCGTACCCATAATTACCTGGATGATTCCGAATCGTTTTTCTGGCTTTGAGGTAAACTTGGATCGTATATTCCAATTCTCTTTTTTGCCGGAATGAATTGACCAATCTATTTGTCATATCCGGATCCGGATTAAAGACTTTTATAGCCTGATCATACTGTTCTTTTGCTTTATCATTTTGATTCTGCAAAGCATAGATATAACCAAGATCAGCAGGGAACAATGGATTGTCGGGATTTTTTCGAATAAGTTTTTTAATGTCCTTTTCTGCATCAACGTATTGCTTCAATTGGATCTGACAATTGACCTTGCTTGAATAATAAGAGAAATTAGTAGGGTTGCGGTCAAATAATTTATCAAACAAAACCAGTGCTTTTTCGAAATCGCCCTGTTGCATATATTGTGATGCAAGTAACTCGTCGCGAACTTGAGCCCGTGCAAAACCAATGCTCAATCCTATGAAAAGGATCAATGTCAGTAGTTTCTTAAAATACCCGGGAAATCTTGTCATTCTTTTATTTGAAATATAAACGCAATTGAAAACTTTAAATTATGATCTATTATTTTGTGATCTTATCGAAACCGGTATAAGGTACCAAAACTGCAGGGATGTTTATCCCATCTTCAGTTTGATTGTTTTCCAATAACGCAGCAACAATTCTCGGCAATGCCAATGCGCTTCCATTCAAGGTATGAGCTAGAACAGGTTTAGCATCACCTTCTCTATACCTCAGTTTTAGTCTGTTGGCTTGAAAAGTTTCGAAATTTGAAACAGAACTTACTTCCAGCCACTTTTTCTGTGCTGCTGAATATACCTCGAAGTCGTAAGTCAAGGCAGAAGCAAAACTCATATCACCACCACAAAGTTTTAGTATCCTATATGGTAATCCAAGTGCTTCAACTAAAGAAGCCACATGGTCTTTCATGTCTTCAAGCGCTTTGTAGCTGTCATCCGGATGTTGGATCTGTACGATCTCAACTTTGTCAAATTGATGTAGGCGATTCAGCCCTCTTACATCTTTGCCGTATGAGCCTGCTTCTCTTCTGAAACAAGGGGTATAGCCGCAAATTTTTATGGGCAGATCCTTTGCACTTACGATATCATCTCTGAAAATATTTGTCAACGGAACTTCTGCTGTTGGGATCAAATAGAGATCGTCTATTCCAACATGATACATTTGACCTTCTTTATCAGGAAGCTGACCGGTACCAAATCCACTCTCGGCATTGATCAGAATTGGGGGTTGTGTTTCTGAGTAGCCTGCTGCTGAAGCACGATCCAGGAAAAAATTGATCAATGCTCTTTGCAATTTGGCACATTGGCCTTTGTATACAGGAAATCCGGCACCTGTGATCTTTACTCCAAGTTCAAAATCTATCAGGTTGTATTCGCTTGCCAGATCCCAATGGGGTTTAGCTTCAAATCCAAATTCAGGGATCTTTCCAAATTCGTGGATCACTTCATTATCCTCAGGTGTCTTTCCTTTTGGAACAGTGGGCCCGGGCAAATTTGGCACGCGTACAAGCAGGTCCTGCAATTCTTTTTCTATCTCATCTGCTCGTATACTTAATTCTTTTGAAGAATCTTTTAGTGCAGTGCTTTTATTTTTGAGATCGTTTGCTTCGCTCGTTTTTCCGTCTTTAAATAATTGCCCAACTTCTTTAGCTAAATTATTTGCCTCAGCTTGAATATTTTCAAGCAGAATTAAATTCTTCCTTCTATCCTCATCCAAATTAATAAGGGTATCAATGATCTCTTCAGCTAGGAAATTCTTAACAGCCAAACGCTGTATAACTTCATTCCGATTGGTCCGGATATAATTCAATTGCAACATAATACCATGTTTATCCTGCAAAAGTAATGAAAAGATGCATTCAGGGAGGATAAACTATGTGATTCGGGATGATAGGCATTTGGGTAAGGTCTTTTACTCATTATGACAAGAAATAAGTCAAATTGCAAAACAAATAGGAATATATAAATCAATAATAATTTTGTAAAGCCTTGGTATTCATGGAACTATTTCATAAATTAACTTTTGGTATTAACATTGTCTACTTAGTTCACAGAAACTAAAAAACGAATATTATGAAAACTCAAAAAATTATCATTTCATTTTTGATGTGTACCATGGTTCTTGTGGGATGCAAATCAATGAATAAGACACAAAAAGGAGCTGTGATTGGTACAGCCGGCGGCGGAGCTGCAGGAGCTATCATAGGCAGAGCATCAGGAAACACTGCTTTAGGAGCTATCATTGGAGCAACAGTTGGTGGTGTAACAGGAGCTGTAATTGGAAGACAAATGGACAAGCAGGCTGAAGAAATGAAGAATGCATTACCGGATGCTGAAGTGATCAGGGTTGAAGAAGGAATTGTTCTTGAATTGAACAATAAGATCTTGTTTGGTTTTGATCAAGCTAATCTCACATCTACTGCTCAACAAAATTTGGATAAGCTAGTTGAGATTCTGAAAAAGTACCCGGATACAAACATTGAAATACAAGGGCACACTGACAGTAAGGGTTCTGATAGTTATAATATGGATCTATCTGTTAGACGTGCATCCAGTGTTTCAAGCCATTTGAAAACAAAAGGAGTTTCATCTTCAAGATTGACAGTAAGAGGCTTTGGTGAAAGTTTTCCAAAGTATAGCAATGGTTCGGAAACCAATCAGGCACTTAACCGCAGAGTTGAGTTTCTAGTAACAGCAAATGAAAAAATGAAACAGGAAGCAGCTAAATAAATATTTAATTAATAAAAATTCAATATAAGAACGATAAAATTATGAAAAAATTAAAAATCATTATCGCAGCAATTCTGATGACAGGATTAACGCAAGTAACAAAGGCGCAAGATTCCGAAACCAGCTTTGGCATAAGGGCCGGTGTAAATTTCCAAAACATAAATGGAAAAGAGTTTGATGGAGATAAATCAGATAATAAACTCATTCCGGGATTCAATGCGGGGATTAATGTTGAACTACCTGTGGCACCTGATTTTTATCTACAGCCGGGTTTATTGTTTACTACAAAAGGAGCCAAAAATGAATTCACATTATTGGGTAGTGACTACAAAACAACATTGAATTTGTCTTATGTAGAATTACCGATCAATTTTCTTTACAAGCCTCTACTGGGTGCCGGTAAATTGATCGTTGGATTCGGACCTTATGTAGCCATGGCTGTTGCAGGAAAAGAGACAGAAGAAGGACCGGGTATCGACAGGAGTACTACCGTTAAATTCGAGAATAAGGTTAAGTTATCGGATCCGGATGATGCTGTTTATGTAAGACCACTTGATGCCGGAGCCAATATCATGTTTGGATATGAGATGAGTAATAAACTTTCAGTTCAATTGAATACACAATTGGGTTTGATGGAAATAAATCCGGAATATGAAGGTTTTGAAGAAGATAAATCCTCACTTAAGCACACCGGATTTGGATTATCTCTTGGATACAGATTCTAATCATCAATTCGTTTAATATTAGAAACTTTTCGTTTCATTAAAAAGCCTCGTTGTATTCATTTACAGCGAGGCTTGTTTATTAACTTGTATGATGTCTGCCTTTTGACACTGTATGTTATCTGGTCTCATTATATTTGGTGCTAATTGTGAATTTAAATATGGCCGATAATAAATCATCCATAAGTGAAGCATCCGATTTTCTCAGATCAAATGGATTTGAGGATGTTCGAATAGGAATTGTACTGGGTACCGGATTGGGTAACCTGGTTGAAAGGATGAAAGTTCTGCATCAAATAGAGTATAAAGACATTCCGCATTTTCCTTTATCAACGGTTGAATTCCATTCCGGAAAGTTGCTGCTTGCTGAGATCATGGGTAAACGTGTGGTGGCTATGCAAGGAAGATTTCATCATTATGAAGGATATGATTTTCAAGAGATCACTTTCCCAATCCGTGTGATGAAATTACTTGGTGTAGAGTTGTTAATTCTATCCAATGCTGCCGGGAGTCTGAATCCTAATTTTTTAAAAGCTGACCTGATGCTGATCGATGATCATATAAATCTTCAGCCGGGAAACCCGCTCATCGGTCCAAATATAAATGAGTTAGGACCCCGGTTTCCGGATATGAGTGAACCGTATGATGCAAAACTAAACCAAGAGATGCATAGAATTGCCAAAGAAAATAGCATAAACTTAAATGAAGGTATTTACGTTTCTGTTGCTGGCCCAATGCTGGAAACACGAGCCGAATACAGGTTTTTAAGAAGGATAGGAGCAGATGCTGTGGGAATGTCAACTGTGCCGGAAGTTATTACGGCCAGGCATATGGGCATGAAATGTGTGGCAGTTTCTGTATTGACGGATGAATGCGATCCGGATAACCTAAAACCTGTTGATATCAGTGAGATCATTGCAATAGCAGGAAAAGCAGAAAAGAAATTAAGCGTTTTGTTAGAGAAGTTTATAGAGAATTTGAAATAATTAACATGGAGAAAACATATTATAATCCGGCTGATCTGAAAAAATTTGGAAAGATCATAGAGTTTGAACCTGAGTTAGGAAAAAAGTTTTTTGACTATTATAATTCAGTGTTCGAGGAAGGCTCTCTAACTGCACGTGAAAAGAGTTTGATAGCACTTGCTGTATCACATACAGTTCAATGCCCATATTGTATCCATGCATATACGGATGATGCATTACAAAGAGGGATTTCTAACGAACAAATGATGGAAGCGGTTCATGTATCTGCAGCTATCAGAAGTGGGGCATCACTTGTACACAGTGTACAAATGATGAACAGAGTAAAAGAATTGTCGATGTGATCCGTATTCATTTCAGACATAAATATTGAATTATAAATGAAGTCACTTAAAGCACAGGACGCACCTTTATCCCATGCCGATCAGCAATTGAAAATATTGTCTGAACCTTATGGAGATGAAGAGTTCGTTCTCTTTTCACAGAAACTTGAAGAGTCAGGTTTGTACCCCTTAACTTCTACAGGAGTTGAGATACTGCAGATAAATGTGGGTAAAATGTGCAATCAAACTTGCAGTCATTGTCATGTAGATGCAGGACCTGATCGAAAAGAGATCATGACCAAAGAAACTATGCAGCTTTGTTTAGATGCACTTTCAAAAAGCAATATTAAAACTGTAGATCTCACTGGTGGAGCTCCTGAAATGAATCCTGATTTTCGATGGTTTGTGGAAGAAATAAAAAAGCTTGGGAAACATATAATCGTGAGATGCAATTTAACGATCATTGTTGCCAATAAGAGTTATTATGATCTGCCCAAATTCTTCAAAAAACATGCTATTGAACTAGTAAGTTCACTGCCCTATTTTGCAGCAGCAAAGACAGACGCACAGCGCGGTGAAGGCGTATTTGAAAAAAGTATCAGGGCTCTGAAAATGTTGAATGATGTAGGTTATGGAATGCAGGATACTGATCTGAAATTAAACTTGGTTTACAATCCATCAGGTGCGTTTCTTCCCGGTGATCAAAATGCTTTGCAGAATGATTTTAAAAAGCAACTTGGCGAAAATTACGATGTAAGTTTTAATGAACTCTTCGCGATCACCAATCTTCCTATCAGCAGATTTCTTGAATATTTGATGCGGACAGATAATTATGTGGAGTATATGGATAAATTGATCTCAGTTTATAATCCAATTGCTGCTGAGAATGTAATGTGTAGGAATACCATAAGTGTTGGTTGGGATGGTTATCTTTATGATTGTGATTTCAATCAAATGCTGGAGCTTAAAGTTCAGGGAAATAATACGAAGCATATTCGTGATTTTAATGTTCAGGAACTTGACAATCGCGAGATCGTAATTAATCAGCATTGCTTTGGATGTACGGCAGGCGCCGGTTCTAGCTGTGGAGGAGTAATATCATGAGGAATATTAAATATCTGTTTCTGGTTTTTTTAATCAGTTCATCCTTGTTTGCTCAGGAAAAACAAAAGGCATTTAATGAAATGGTGGATGGCTATGTGAAAGGAAGCATTCCCTTATTGTCAGCTTCAGAATTGAACAAAAAATTAGAAAGAAAAGATCAGGTGTTTTTACTGGATGCAAGAGAAAAAAGTGAATTTGATGTGAGCAGATTACCATCTGCCAGATGGGTTGGTTACAATGATTTTTCAATTAGTAGAGTAAAAAATATTTCTAAAAATGATCAGCTTGTTGTCTATTGTTCTATCGGTTATCGGAGTGAAAAAATAGCAGAAAAATTGAAGAAGGCAGGATATAAAAATATCTACAATTTGTACGGAGGAATTTTTGATTGGGCTAATTCAGGTTATCCGGTCTACGATCCCAATTCACATCCTACTAAGCGTGTTCATGCCTACGATAAGAATTGGGGGATTTGGTTATTTAATTCCGAGAAGGTGTATGAGTGACAGAGATCATCTAATCATATTTGTGCGTAACCCGATAATTGGGAAAGTAAAGACACGTCTTGCGGCTACTTTAGGTGATGAAAAGACCATAGCTATTTATCTAAAACTTTTAGAACATACGCGCAGTATCTCTATGGGTTTGCAATGCGACAGATCTGTGTTTTGCGATGAAAAACCTGCCTTAGGGCCGGAATGGAAAACGGATGATTTTTTTATCACTGTTCAGCGAGGCAATGATTTGGGGGAACGCATGTCTAATGCTTTCAAAGAAGTTTTTGAAGAAGGGGCTTCTTCGATGATCATCATTGGATGTGATTGTCCCGGTTTGAGTACAAAGATCATTGATGAAGGGTTTGAAAAGTTAAAAGAATTCGATCTTGTTATTGGTCCTGCAAAAGACGGTGGCTATTATTTACTGGGGATGAAAAGACCAATCCTACAGCTTTTTGAAGACATGAAATGGAGCACTTCTTCAGTCTTCGATGAAACAATGATAACTGCATCACAATTAGGATTGAGTATATATCGACTTCCTGTTCTGGCTGATATAGATGAAGAAGAAGACTTGAAAAATTATCCCGAATTTTTTTGATTAGCTTTTTATGGCTGCTTTTCTTTTCACAAGATGATCCTTCATTTCTGATAATGACATTGCATTAAATGTCATCTCAGCAGTGAGTCCTCCTTTGCGAGCTACCAGCACTCCAAAATGCATATCCTTAAACCCATCCATATGATGAGCATCCGGATTGATAGAGATCTTTACATCTTTTTCAAGTGCATAATGTATCCATCTCCAGTCAATATCCAATCGATACGGATTTGCATTTAGCTCAAGTATAACTCCATTAGCAGCACAGGCATCTATCACTTTTTTATGATCAATAGGATAGGCTTCTCTGGCCAAAAGTAATCTTCCGGTAGGATGTCCGAGTATGGTAGTATATGGATTTTCAATCGCCTTAATTAATCTGGAAGTTGCTTTCTCCAAATCCATTCTTAAAACAGAATGAATGGATGCAACCACCATATCAAAAGAAGCTAAGATCTCATCGGGATAATCCAAAGATCCATCAAAAAGAATATCGCTTTCTATTCCTTTGAAGATCTTAAAAGGAGCAAGTGAATCATTTAATTTATCTATCTCGTTGTGCTGAGCAAGGATCCTGTCAGGTTGCATTCCGTTTGCATAGAATGCACTTTTACTGTGATCACAAATGCAAAAATATTCATATCCCAATGACTTGCAATGCTCAGCCATTTGCTTCAGTGTATGAGCTCCGTCGCTATATGTACTGTGATTGTGCAAGATTCCTTTTAAGTCAGATAATTCCAGCAGTTTTGGGATCTTGTTCTCTTTTGCAGCATTGATCTCCCATGATCCTTCTCTCAATTCAGGAGGAACAAACTGCATTTTCAATGCAGCATAAATTGCTTCTTCACTTTCAAATTTTTGATCCGGAATAGTTAGTTCACTAATATGACTATCGCTCCCGGTAGTTTCAAATAATTTCAAATGGAAATCATGGGGCTTGCAAGAGATCAGTACGATCTCAATTCCTATCTCTGCTTTGAAATGCAATGATCCATTGTTTAAGTGATCAAGACGAGTAAGGATCTGGGGATGTGAACCAAAAAATGCTATCACCGGAATATGATCATTTGCAGCAACAAGGATCTCAATCTTATCCAGTATCTCCATCCTTCTTCTGTAGCTTCCGGTAATTGCTACAGCCTGACAAAAGTTTTTATCCTTTAGATCCTGAAGAAATTTCTCAGCGAATTCTTCTACATCCGCATACCTAAATTTGCCCTGATTATTCTTGGCATATTCTAAAGCTTTCTTGATTTGTTCTTGTGTTTTTTCACCAAATCCTTTAAGCTCAATCAACCTGTTTTCATTGCAGGCATAAAGCAATTCGCCCGGATTTTCTACTCCAAGGTCTTTCCAAATAACTTTAACTTTTTTCGGACCAATTCCTTTGATCGCTAAAATTTGCAGTATACCTTCAGGAGTTTTTTCTAGCCATTCATCCAGCTCATCAAAGCTGCCATTATCCAGGATACTGATTATTTTTGCTGCAGTACTTTTACCTATGCCGTCTAAGGCTTCAAGTTCTTCAGCCGGAACAGTAGCTAGCTGCTGCTCCATCCGTTCTATCTTGAATGAAGCATTCTGAATAGATCTTAACTTATAAGGATTCGCATCATGCAACTCCATAAGTTGAGCTGCAAGTTTAAATACTTTTGAGATTTCTTTATTTGTTAATTCTGCAGACATTTCACTTATCGGACAATAAGTCTTTTCGTTTCAATAGTTCCATTTGAAATTATGGATAATGCATATATACCGGGAGTTAAATTCGCTTCATATCTGAGTTCACTCGTACCGGCATGGATGGTTTCTGTGCGAACAATTCTTCCATTCATATCGTAAACTTTAAGAATAGTTTCTGCACTAAATCCTTTGTTGCCTCTGTTGATGGTTATTACAGAACCTGCAGGATTAGGAAAAATATTCAGATCACTATGTGTGATTGTTTGTTCTATTCCAACAAGAGCGGGGGAAACATCAAAAACAAATAAACCATTTTGCATATCCGATACCAAAACATTTCCACTTGGAAGATAAGCATATACTCCCCAGGCTCCTTTGTAGGTGCCGTTATTCACTAATGTACTTGTATCGAAAAAGCCAACCATCACCGGATTTAATGGATCAGCGATAGAGAAAATGTATAATCCATCAAAATAATAACTCACATAAACATAATCCCCTTTGATCATCAAATTATGAGGAATAGAGTTGGATGTAACACCGGAAGTAAATGTGCTCAGGATCTTGATATCATTTAAATCGGTAACATCAGCTAGTTTAATATTCATACCATGTGTCTCATCAGCAAAGGCATACTTG
>JBBKWX010000056.1:0-28104 GCA_037969175.1 Bacteroidia bacterium
GACCTGTCTTGTCAATGATCCAGAAACGGTCTACTGTATTTGTGTCATTCTGAACACCCGGATAAATGGCACTATTAATATGTATTACCCCCGGAGGCAATGGAAGATTATTTGGAGGAGTGCGGTAGGTAGTAGCCGATACAACCCCAACATCTAATGGTGATGAACCAAAACCGGCAAGATCAACCATGATCTCATTGAAGCTCGTTGTAATAAATGGGAAAGTGCGAGTTGGGGCAGCACCTAAAGCACCCGGATTGATCAACCCTAGATTCCATTGGATCCAGCTTAAGGGAGCAGGTGGACTGGTTTCAGCCATAATCCATCCCCTATTTTTAGGAGTAAGGTTATTAAGTGCTGCAGGTATCTGATCCAATGCAGGATTACCACCTGTGTTTATGGTCAGCCGATATCCATTCAGATTCAGAATACCTCTACCGGCAGTTGGAGCCCGATTGATCAAACTATCCACAATCACATTATTATTCATGCGGATGATCTGATTGCTTCCCCCATTATCAATATACAATCTGTTAAACGTTGTAACAGCAGTTCCGGAAATATTCTGAAGAGTTGTTCCATTGAATCTTACTTCAGAATAACCCCCGTTAAAGATTCCATTATTGATCCAGTCGCCTTTGATATTGATAGGTACAAGGTTAGGAGGTGAATAGGAATTAATTACCAAGTTTGGTCTGATCTCACTTATACCGCCCGTCAAGGTTCCGGCAGTTAAAAATGCACAACCGTCATCTCCTCCAACTGTGGAACTATTGAATAGTGCCGATTTTATACCGGTTGTTTGTGTGCTATATACCTGCCAGGTATTTGAACCGGAAGCTCCATTGAAACATGCTTCTACCAATACATTACTAACTCCATCCCATGTTAGAGTTGAAGCTAAAGGATATACATTATCAAGAGAAGGTCCGGTATAACCCGGAGCAGGACCCACAGGGCATGGACCACCACAGCTTGGTGTAACTGTAGCTATTATATTGCTCACAGCAAAAGCGGGTGTGGTGAATGACCAGGGTCCGACAGCCGCACCCAGATTGGTCATGGCTGTATGTGCAATGCCTACTCTGAAATTCGCAATAGATGCCACTGTCGCTGTCTGAGTCGACATCACCTGAAACCCAAGTCCATTTATAATATCACCCGCTATTATTCCATTAGCTGATAATTCTGCTGCAGAATATAACATGTGGATCTTGTTATCGGTTCTTCCATTACCCCGATATGGAGTAAATGAACTGCCGAAATTTTTTCCGGAACCTATTGTTACTGTTTTATTAAAACTTCCTAGTACATCCAGTTTTGATGTTGGCATTCGTAGAAGTAAGTTTCCGTTAACTGTAAGCGAACTTCCAGTCGGAGCGCTTATCGTTACAGAAGCAAGTGTATCAATTGTTAAATTTTTTGTTACAGCTGTGGTATTGGAATAAATAACTGGCATGTTACCACCGATCGGAAGTCGGGGTATAGTTACATCCTTTGTGGATGTTGGAATTCCGTCACACCAGTTTACCGGATCATTCCAATCCGTTGTCCATCCTAACCATTGACCGGATAAACAGGGTGGTGTGATCGTGATAATATAGTCTTCTGTTTCGCCATAACCATTAGTTCCCCCAGTGTAATTTGCACATCCTGTAGGACCCGGAAAGGCACCACCTGTTGCACCGGTTGTGTTAGGAGCGACAGATCCGTATCCATATCTATAATAGCGAACTCTCAATCGGGTTGGGCCCCAATACGCCTGACTAGGACCCAAATTAGGTACAACAAAATTTCCGGCTACCAATGCAGCTGGATTCCAGCCTCCGCTGTTGTTACAGGGTACTGAGACAGAGCCGGATGTTGGCCAGGCACCATTCTCGATATATTTATTTCCATTGGCATACCAGCCATCATAAATGCGTTCCCAATCTTCGAAATTACCATTCCTGTTAAAATCGATCCAGGCTAAAACATTTTGAATATGTCCGTTATTTGATCCGGATGTGGATGGTGCAAATGGCGACCGGTTACCGGGTCTGGTCTTTAAGACATAGCTCTGTCCTTGTTCAATTGTTGTGGTTTTACCCGGAACAGGTGCATAAAATGCGTACCAAGGAGCAGCAGTTGTTTTACATGAATTATTGTTCAATAAATTTCCGGTTCCTGGCTTACCATAAAGCTCAACATCAGAAATATAACGTGCAGTTGTTGTTCCGTAAGTGCTCGTAGGTATGCAATAATTAAAATCGATAAAGCGCGAATCCGCCGGAGCCGGTGTAGCTGGAGTATAAGGTTGAGCAGTGGTGCAGTTACCATTTAGTGTAAAATCTACCCAATCTGCGTCAAGACGATTTCCAACAGCCGCCGTCCCACTTGCAGTATATGTTAACCAGAAATAATTATAACCGTTTACCAAAGTCTGTGTCCCGCCAAAACCGAAATTGGTACTGAATGGACTTGTAACAGTAGGTCCAAATTGATTTATAGCCTGGAAAATGCCGGATCCTGCTGTATAATAGATCTTTGCATTTACTATATCAGCCAAATTTGTGGTTCCGTTCGTATTAAAATTGAATGCAGTTACCGCACATGGATTAGCTGCACTGGTGACATAAATCTCTAACTTCAGAATATCCTGATTGGCTGCTCCCTGTCCCATGGGGAAATTGTTCTGATAGGCGTCTGATCCAAAATAACCCATGTTGTTTGGCCAGGTTCCTATTCCAAAATTTTCAATATATATATTGCCACCGGTATTCGGATTCGTATTGGTAACTCCACGCAGAATAACATAGGTCAATTTCCAGTTAACTGCAGGATTAGTAATGGTCCAGTTCAGATTATCCCATGCGTTAGCTCCAATAGCCGGGCTTCCCATCCCTGCAGTACCCCTGTTTCTGTATACATCTCCGATCTTGATCGCTCCGCTTAAGTTGGGTTGATTGTTCACCCATATCTCCAAAAGATCATTCCCGGCCGATGTTTCCCTCCATACCCTTAAACTGCATATAGGATCCGGATTTCCTGCTCTGTTACTTAGATCCCAGGGTTGTGTAACTAAAATAGCATCATCTCCGATTCCTGCCTGGTATGAATCATATTTTACCATATTCCCGCTAATGGGAGTACAGGTTGGTAAAGTGCCCGTAGTAACTACTGTAAAATCATTACCATTCCCGCTTGTTGTTAATTGATTGCTCACCCATCCTAAAGGAAGAGCTGCAGAAGCATCAAAGTTTTGAGTTTGCGGAACCTGTGCAAAAAGATTTCCTGTGAACAGGAAAATGATTACCAAAAGTAAACATCCGGATGTTTTCATGAATTTCTGAGTGCTTGAAAAATTGTTTTCAATACTATGTATATTCAAAGATAAACTACAAGTTCAAATAATGTTCATCATTTACGACAACGGAGTAAGAATTTGGGTCAATTGAGTACTATTCAGGGTAAAAAAATAGCCCGCATGTTATTTAACATGCGGGCTACTTTAATATAAGGTTATTAATATACCAGTTTGCGACTGATGGATTTTTGAGAATTGTACAAGGAGATGAAGTAAACACCTTTGCTCAATGAACCGGCATCACTGTTTATTGTATTATATCCCGGCTCTACTTCGTTAAATGTTCTGGTAAAGACTTGTCTTCCCAATGCATCCACAATAAGTAATTTCACCGGCTCACTGCTGTCATAAGTAAAACCGATCTGCAATTCACCATCCAACTGGGTCAGGAAGGCAATATCAAAATCAGCACCTGTGTTTGTTATAGGCACCAGATCAGAATGAGTGGTTGTACCATCATAATCAGTTTGCGCCAGTCGATAATACGAAAGCCCTTTCAATGGCATTGGATCCACACTATAATACTCTTTCAATGAACTGCTGTTTCCGGCACCATCTTTCTTGCTCACATACTGGAATTGCTCTCCGTCGCGGGTACGCTCTATCGTGAAAAAGTCATTGTCTTTTTCAGAAGCTGTAACCCATTTCAATTGCACTTTCTTATCAAGAAGCTGTGCATCAAAACTCAGCAATTCAATCGGCAAAGGCTTAGTATTGTTTGCAACAGCAAAGATATTTAGCCCTGCAGCCCAAGAAGTAAATGTAGCATTTGCCGTTCTTACTGTAGCACCGGCCGGTACAGTAGCTGATGTTGCAGCTGGAACCATCCATCCCGGGTTTCCATTAAAATTTGGGTTTTTCCATTGCTGGAATTTAGCGTTTCCAGAAAGTAAACCTGTATAATCCTCAGTTTGGAACCATCTGGCTCTGAGAACACCAAAAGTGGAAGGACCTGTCTTGTCAATGATCCAGAAACGGTCTACTGTATTTGTGTCATTCTGAACACCCGGATAAATAGCACTATTAATATGTATTACCCCCGGAGGCAATGGAAGATTATTTGGAGGAGTGCGGTAGGTAGTAGCCGATACAACCCCAACATCTAATGGTGAAGCACCAAAACCGGCAAGATCAACCATGATCTCATTGAAACTCGTTGTGATAAATGGGAAAGTGCGAGTTTGAGCAGCACCTAAAGCCCCCGGATTGATCAACCCTAGATTCCATTGGATCCAACTTAAGGGAGCAGGTGGACTGGTTTCAGCCATGATCCATCCCATATTTTTAGGAGTAAGGTTATTAATACCGGTTACTGGGTTAATAATTTGATCCAATGCGGGGTTACCACCCGTGTTTATGGTCAGCCGATATCCATTCAGATCCAGAATACCTCTGCCGGCAGTAGGTGAACGGTTGATCAAGCTATCCACGATCACATTAGTGTTCATGCGCAGGATCACGTTTGTTCCCGGTTTATCAATATAGACTCGGTTGAAAGTAGTAGTTACTGATCCTCCAATGGTTTGAAGTGCTGATCCTATAAATTTAACTTCAGATATACCTCTGTTAAAAACCCCATTATTGGTCCAGTTTCCTTTTACATTTATCGGGAAAACGGTTGCCGGAGTAAATGCATTGATGATCAGATTAGGTCTGTTAGAACTGCAACCTCCTGTTAAAGTACCGGCAGTGGTAAATGCACAACCGTCATCAGAAGCTGCAGTAGAGCTGTTAAATAAGGAAGAAAGAACTCCTGTTGTTTGTGTATGGTAAACCAACCAGGTATTGGTACCCGCGCTACCATCAAAGCAAGCTTCCACAAGCAAATTACTGGTTCCATTCCAAAGTATTGACCCAATAAGTGGATATACATTATCTGCACCTGCGTGAGTGAGTCCGGGAGCCGGTCCTGCAGGACATGGTGCACCACATGCCGGAGTAAAGTTACCCGGGGCACTGTTTATAACAGGACTGGGTTGGAATGTCCATGGTCCTGTTGATACACCTAAAGCAGTAACAGCTGTAAGTGCGCCTCCTACTTTAAAATTTAATATTGGACCCGCATTAGTGGTCTGTGTTCCCATCACCTTAAAGCCAAGTGCTGTAAATGCATCGCCGGCTACAAATCCTCTGGCAGCAAGTTCGGCGGCAGTATATAGCATTTGGATCTTATGATCTGTTCTCCCCTGACCTCTGTATGGGGTATAGGAGGTACCATACAGTAATCCCGAGCCTATGACTCCGGTCTTAGTAAAGTTACTTGTCACATCCAGTTTAGAAGTTGCAGTGCTAAGTAACAAGTTACCATCTACACTGAGTGAAGAATTTTGTGGTGCTTTAATAGTTACTGAAGCACCATTTGCAATAGTAAGATCACGTGTAGCAGCCGGAGTGTTTGAATAAATCACTGGCATATTACCACCTACCGGAACTGTTGGAATGGTAATATCAGAAGCACTGTTTGGTACTCCATCACACCAATTGGATGGTACGCTCCAGTCATCTGTAAAACCAAGCCAGGTTCCAGGTGCACAGTTAGGTTGAATTGTTATGATATAATCTTCGGTTTCACCGTATCCAATATTATTACAAGCTAATGGATCTGGAATTACCGAGCCAGGATACCCTGTACCGGTTGTATTCGGAACTGCTGTTGTACGGTTAGCGTAGATCTCACGGACACGCATACGGGTCTGTCCATAAGATGCTGCTCCCATCAAAGGAAATAGATTTGGAACAACGAAAGGCGCTGTACGGCTTTGGTTACCAGATGCATATGAGCCTCCTATATGCCACATCTCATACATCCTTTCATAATTTTCGAAAATTCCATTCTTGTTAAAATCTATCCAGACAAGGATATTATTTTGACAGCAATAGGTTCCAACTTGTGTGGTCATTGGGTATGAAGCTCCTTGAACAAGCGTAGTTGTCAAACCCGGTCCCGGAGGATAATAGGTATAATCCGGTGGGTGAGGAGCATAGCCTGTAATGTTATTGATGATACCATTCAAACCCGGAAGGTTTACTCTGGCAATGTAATCACCCGGCCACGAAGTACCCCAGGTAAATGTAGGTTGGCAATAGTTAGCAGCGATAGGTCTTGCGCCAAGTGGAGCTTGAGGGTTAGGGGTAATAGTTCCAGCAGATGTTATGGTTACATCTACCCAGTCAGCATCTACAAGATTTCCAACAGTTGCACCACCGGCAACATCGTAGGTTACCCAGAAATAGTTTTTACCATTTAATAAATTGGCAGAAGCACTCATATTAAAGTTACCTGTAATTACGGGTACGGTTGCACCATATTGAACTGCAGTACTGAATACATTGGATAAACCGGTGTAGAATATTCTGGCATTGCTGATATCACTAAGACTGGATGTTGTACCGGTATTAATTTGCATGTTAGTAACAGCGAGAGGTGTCATGGCTCCATCCGCATCAATTTCCATACGAATTACATCCTGAAAAGTACTTCCTAAACCAATAGGAGCTGAGTTTTGGACGGTGGTTGCACCTGCAATTGTCATTGCCTTAGGGAAGGTATTTATGATCAGATTATCGAAATATATATTTGCTCTGGAACCGCCAGAACCCGTTGTACATTTAAATAAAATGAAATTCTTAGATGTGTTATACGCAGGATTTGTAACAGCGAATGTGTATTGTCTCCATCCATCTGCGGTTTCTGTTAGCACAGAATCAGTTGTTTGCAATCTGTTTCTTCTTATGCTTCCGATCTTGTAGGGTGCTCCTGACATATTCGGAACTGTATTGATATAAATCTCTAATTCATCCGTGCTAATTGTTGTATTATCCCTCCACATCCTGATACTAACTGTTGGAGATGCTGCTCCGCGGTTTGAAAAATCATAGGGTACAGATACCAATGCAGAAGCATCTCCAATTGCAGCCTGGTAAGAGTTAAACATGACCATATTAGGTGCAGAAAAAGCAGGGGAAACTGTAGGATTTGTTCCGGATGTTACCGTCTTAAAATCATTACCCAAACTGCCTGTACTTACCAACTTGATCTGATCCCAATATACCGGGAGTGCAGGTTGAGTTAGTGCATCAAACATCTCGTTTACGACCGTTTGCGCTTTTGCTGCATTAGGTAATAATGCAAATAAACTAAAAGCCAATATTGTACCTGTCTTGGAAATGAGGTTCAATGGCTTTTTGAAGCTGGAGTATATTTTTTTCATTCTGAGAAGAAGTGGTACTGTTAATATGTTTTGGTCTATAATCCTATCAATTTTTGTAAAAATCACTATTAATGTAATCAATTATTATTTGAATATCAAATTATTACAGTAAAAGACAAGACTATACGTATTACAAATATATCAAATAAATGACCTGATGCAGCAACTGCAACATTCAGGAAATAGTATAGGTTAATAACTAAGGTTAATATGTTGATAAACAGACATTAAAAATTCATTAAAAATTGTTCATATACTTACTCTAAGCATATCAATAAATCCATTTCCTGCTTCTCATTTCCTTCCCATTGTCGAGAGTTATAACATAAGCCCCTTTAGATAATGAGCCCAGATCTATCTTAATTTGCATCAAACCTTCCTGACCTGCGTTTATTTCCTCTTTAAGTATCTCTCTTCCTAAGGCATCCGACAGTTTTAAATTGAGTTTTTCCTTACCGGAACTCAGGAAGTTAATATTCAATTCATTCTCATTTGACCCTGTCCAGGCGTTCACAAGTTCAAAATTGCCTTTAGGTTTGAGATTGATCGCTACCAAAGGAGAATAGACTGTCGTTCCATCATAGTCTATTTGTGCCAGCCGGTAATAACTCAATCCCTGAAATGGAGCCGGATCCTTTGCAGTATATTCCCGCGTAGATGAACTGTTTCCTGCTCCGGGAGTACGATTTACGAAATGATATTCTTTAGCATCCCTTGTCTTTTCTATAACAAACCATGCATTGTTTCTTTCTGAAGCCGTAGCCCAGCTTAAATCAACTTCCGATTTAGCATCAAGTTTAGCAGTAAAATGCAATAATTCAATGGGTAAGGGACTCGATCTGTCGACCAGTGTCCAGTTTGGAAATAGATCTGCAGCAGCAACGGTAACGGTAACGGTTTTTACTCCGGTAGCAACGTTTACTGTTCCGGCCGGACCAAAATCTCCCCATTTATTTAAACCCGGATTCCATCTTTGTGCTTGGAGATTTACCTCCGATATGGTATTTGGTGAAGCCGCTTCCATACTGTCATAGGTGATCGATATGATGGATGCCGGTTTCAAGGTATAATTCTTAGCATCGGCAATCCAAAAACGATCCGCCATAAAATCATAATTATCCAGCCCGTTCTCATTTTTTATATGCGTCACACCTGACGGCCATGGACTATTATTTGCATTGGTCTTATAGGTTGCAAAATCAATATAAGCCGCACTTGCAGTAGTACCCGCTGATGTAATATTGAATTTGAAAGGAATATAATTTCCTCCTGTATTTATCCAGGGAATGGTATAGTTATTTCCTGATGTAGTGGTATTTATGTTCCATCTTAGTTTTCCTAACAATGGGGGCAAAGTCTCACTGCGAATAAACCCGGTAGTACGGGTAAGAGCAAGTGTACTATTGCTTAATAAATTTAACGTATAAGCATTCAGATCAAAGATACCTTGCATAAGTTCCACTTTATCCTGAACATTGGCATTCTTGTTTAATTTAAGTATGCCCGAGTTCTTTTTAACTCTCAATTCATAGAATGTGGTGATATTGTTTCCGGTAATATTCTGATCTAGTGTTCCATCGAAGATCACCCTGCAAGTACTTGGTGAAAAGGTTCCGTCATTGATCCATTCCTGCTTTACAGCTATAGGAAAAGGCGTATAGTAATAGAACCGGATGTTGGGACGAGTACCCAGAATCACACTGCCCGGCAGCGTACATCCCGATCCGCCTGCTGACCCATGTCTGAGAACTCTGTTGAATGTGCTGCTGCACATAACCAGATCAGCAGCGGTTGTCAAGGCATTATCATAACACACATCGGTAAGAAGATCATCTGTCCCGTTCCAAACAAAATTATTATTGAATGTATGTTGATTCCAACCCGATATAGAATTTATTGATGCAGGGTTAAAAACTTGTGAGGCTCCCGGAACAAAGTTGGGTGAACTGAAGCTGTTAAGTGTTGTATGACCAAGTTTTATAGAAAATCCATCATAAGGAATAGAACTTCCCTTTGTGGTCACATTAAAACCAATGTCCGTTATAACATCACCACCGGCCATGCCCAGAGAACTCAGTTCCCCATTGGCATAAAGATATTGATTTCGTGCGTCTGAAGCATTCCCTCTGTAAGGTGTTGCAGCACCTGAAGCTATTGTTCCTGTTCCAAGTGAAATAATAGATCCTAAAGATGGATTGACTTTGAGTGTTCCCAAATTTTGGATCCAAAGATCTCCGTAGATATTCAATGACCCTTTTGTAGGAGCAGATATGGTAACGGTAGAGCCGGGGAGAATATTCAAATTTCTCGTGAAAGCGTTCACTGTATTATAGATCACCGGGGAAAACGGTGTTCCTGGAGGGATCACAACATCTGTAGTAATCGTAGGCACTGTGCCACACCAGTTTACGCCCGTATTCCAATCATCACTGATTACGCCAAGCCATGTGCCTGTCAAACAAAATGGTGTGATCTCTATGTTGTAGTCCTCTGTTTCTCCGTAGGTAGTTGCTGGTGGTGTGCAAGGGGACAAACCAGCAGTACCGGTATATACATCCCTGACACGCATTCGGGTATATCCCAGAACTGCAGTAGCGGGAATAGTAAAAGTCAGTGAATCAGTTTTGAAAGCACCATTCAATGTCTTTTCACCCAACTTCTCACCCGCATCAAAAAAGTCGCCGTCCTGATTCCAATCTATCCAAACCGCGATCCTGTTATTGGGAGCATTTACAGAACCATTGCTAAAATAAACTTTATAGGTAACGTTTCGCGCCAGGGCTGTACTAAGATTCGAGTAATAGGTATAATAGGGAAACGCAGAACCTAATGTTGAGTTATTGATATTATTCAACCTTACATTGCTTATGTAATCTCCGGAACCTGTACCAACTGAATAAGTAGGTTGGCAATATAAATACCAGATCCGTCTGGCTCCTACAGGAGCAGTGATGGTTGCTGTTCTGGGTATCCCATTTATAACAATTGAATTACAGGTAGCATCTATCAGATTTCCAATGGGAGGTGCAACAGCTACATCATATGTCAGCCAAAAATAGTTGGTGCCATTTTGCAAGCTTTGAATCCCATTGAATGAAAATCCTCCGGAAGGTGCAGCTACCGTGGTTCCAAATTGATTTATAGCTGAAAAATTGCTTGAATTCCCGGTGTACCAGATCTTCGCATTACTAATATTTGCCGGGTTTGTTGTGCCGGTTGTGGTGAGGTTCAGTTGAGTGAGATCAAATGGATTTGCGCCACCCGACATTACAACTTGTATTCCTATCACTTGATTGGTATTAGATCCTGCACCCACATCAAAAATGTTCTGTGTAGTTGTTGCGGAATTATAACTCATATTCGTAGGATAAGAATCGTACGAAATATCATCGATGAACATATTATTACCATCATCACTTACCGCTTTGAATATGATGTGATTGAAGAATCCTGAATAGGTGGGAGGGATATTGAAAATATAATTATACCATCCATCGGTGGCAACAACGGGGTTCAATAATCGGGATCTGTAAATCTTACCCAGTAGCGTAGCTCCGCTCAAGCTTCTTGTGGTATTTATATAAATTTCGAGATAATCATTGTAGCCTCCATAAAAGCCAAAATTATCCCTGTACATATTGAAATTGACTGTTGGAGTTGAACCTCCTACCCCGGTAAGATCAAATGGAGGAGTAGCTAATATGGTGCTTTCTCCTGTTGGTGCAAGATAACTGTGGAAACGACACATAGCCGGGGCACTTGCAGGAAGACAAATTGGATCTGTACCCGTGGCAGCTCTGGAGTAAGTATTATAGAAGTTGTTTCCACTAACCTGCTGAGTAGACCAGCCAAGTGGTGGGAAAGCAGCACCAGTGAAACTCTCTGTCAGTACCACCTGGGCAAAGGAATTCACACTCCATGCTAAAAGCATGAAAAGTATGACTGAGCTTTTTCTGATATGTCTGATTAAGTTAATGATGTCAAAGTTTTTTACATTTTCAGGAGCATAAACCGCTTAAGCCCAGTTCCGACGCGCTTTTCAAAATCTTCACATTAAAGTAGTAGAAGCCTTTGTGGTACAGCGTTTTGGAATGGACACACCTTAGAACAAATTTAAGACTTTTTTCGAGATTCAGGCAAAGTTCGGGCATATATTATTGCCTATTTTTGTCATAATTTAGATTTTTAAATAAACTGCTGATTTAACGCCTCTTCATAAATTAAAGTTGGAGGAAAAAGTATGTATATTCTTACAAGAGATTTAGGATGGTAAAGCGGATATTTTACAAGATAGAGGCGGGATATGAAGCTGAAAAAGAGGATTATCTGTATTTTGCCGAGCAGTATGATTCCTTTTTTTGGATGGATGATCATGGATATCTTGCATCATCAGATTATTTTAAGGATACCCGACCGGAGATAATTTTGGGGATAGGTTCTTTCGCAGATCTCAAAAATGAGTCGCTTACTGATTTTCAAGTCTTCAGTGATACTTTTCAGAAAGATTGGATACTTGGATATCTTTCCTATGAGTTAAAAAACGAGTTTGAAAAATTGAATTCCCCGGGACCGGATCCAATTGGTTTTAATACAATCGACTTTTTTTGTCCCCGATATTTATTTCTAAAAAAAGACGGCTTTTGGAGTTTTGGTTTTTTTCCGGAGATCGAGGCTGAAAATTTTAGTCCTCCCGAATTTATCGCAACACTGAAGAAAGTTTCTAAACCGGTTCAAACAACGCATCAAAAAATAGATCTAAAACCGGATGTGGATAAAATGGAATATCTGAGTATTTGTCGGCAAGTATTGGATCATATCCATCGAGGCGACATTTACGAAATGAATCTATGCATGCATTTCATTGCAGATCAGGTAAAGATCGATCCAATATTGACATATTTAAAGTTATCAGAAATTTCAGCAACTCCGTTTGCCGGTATGCTAAAACGGAATGAGCGCTATCTTTTGTGCGCAAGTCCGGAAAGATACCTTGCCGGTGATGCAGCTAAAGTAATTTCTCAGCCCATAAAGGGTACTATAGCCCGTAATGCAAACCCTATCAAGGATTTTGGAAATGCAGAATATCTGAGAAATGACCCGAAAGAACGAGCTGAGAATATTATGATTGTTGATCTGGTTCGTAATGACCTTAGCAAATTTGCTCAAAGATCCAGTGTCAAAGTTGAGGAACTTTGCAGTGTTCGTCCATTTCCTAAAGTATGGCAAATGACAAGTACGATCAGTTGTATTCCAGAAAAAAACAAGCATATTGCAGATATGATCTCATCCAGTTTCCCTATGGGTTCGATGACGGGTGCACCAAAAGTACGAGCTATGCAACTTATCGATCAGTATGAGAAAACCTCAAGGGGCTTATACTCAGGTTCTATGGGATTTTTAGGCCCGGATGGAGTTTTTGATCTGAATGTCGTGATTCGTTCCATAGTCTATAATAGGACTTCCGGCAAACTTGCTTTTTCTGCCGGCAGTGCGATCACATCATTATCTGATCCGGAAAAAGAATATGCTGAATGCATCCTGAAAGCAGCATCTATGGCACAATCTCTTGGAATGAATATTTATGAACTCTGAAATGGATTTACAGGATAGATTTCAAAAACACTTGTTGGAGAAACATAAAGAGATCTTTAATGCAAAGCTGCTTATTGCCTTTAGCGGTGGCCGGGATAGTGTTGTTCTTTGTGATCTTTTGATCTGCAGTGGGATTAAACCCGAACTTGTTCATTTTAATTTTGATCTGAGAGGAAAGGAGTCAGATGGGGATGAATTGTTTTGCCATGAATACGCAACAAAACATGGCTTGAAAATCCATACCAAGAAATTTCAAACTCAAGAATATGCGGACGAAAATTCGATTTCCATCCAAATGGCAGCACGTGAATTGCGCTATGATTCACTTGAAAAAATAAGAAAAAATACAGGATCCGATCTCATCCTGACAGCACATCATATGGATGATTCCATTGAGACTTTTTTTATTAATTTGTTTAAAGGAACCGGAATAAAAGGACTATTGGGAATACCTGCAAAAAATGGCAATATTGTAAGACCTCTTTTATTCATTGGCAGATCAGAAATTGATGCATATATTCTTTCAAAAAAGATTGAATATCGAGAAGATTCATCCAATAAAAAAACAGATTATTTAAGAAATAAAATAAGAATTGAATTGATCCCGAAAATGCTTGAAATTTGGCCGGGTCTGGATAAAAGTTTTACCAAGGTTTTTCCAAATTTGCAAATGGTTTCGGATATGGCGGATACCTACGCAGCCTCGCATATAGCAAGGATCACAGTGAAAAAGAACGACGATATTCACATATTAATTTCAGAACTAATAAAAACAAGTCATCCTGAAGGAGTACTTTACGCTATTTTACAGCCCTATGGATTCAATATTTCACAGATCAAAGGCATACTTATTAATGCAGGAAAATCTCCGGGGAAAAGATTCGAAACCAATACACATTATTTGCTTGTCGACAGAGAAGAATTGATTCTTTCTAAGCCCCAAAAAGAAAATGATAAAACATATTTTATTGAGGATGAAGAACAGGATTTTTACGTTGCGCATTCCATCATCGAATTTAAAACGATAGAATCAATATCCGGAATAATTTCGGGAAGCATCCGTACAGATTTTAATAGAGAAAATTGTTGTTTTCTGGATAAAGATAAGTTGTCTTTTCCACTCAAATTAAGAACCTGGAAAAGTGGGGATCACTTCGTTCCTTTGGGAATGAAGAACTCCAAAAAGATCAGTGATTATCTCATCGATAAAAAGATACCCATGCATCTTAAAAATGAGGTCAGGGTACTCATGAGCGTTGATGAAATAGTATGCATTGTGGGAATGCAGGTGTCAAATATTTTTCGTGTTGATGATACAACAAGGAATGTTTACCTTGTCGAACTGAAAGAACTGTAAGCAATGTCGGAAAACATACTTTTCGAGGAAAAACAATATATAGGATTCAACAAATTTTCGATCATTCGCAGATTGGTATTGGCGATATTTTGTTTTGTAGCCTATTATTTCACACCTGAAGGATTTCTGGATGATGATCTATTATTCGTTCTTGGAATAGCAATATTGGTAATATCAGTTATTTTGTTTTTTGTTCTTCATCTGCATACACGTGTATATGAAGGTTCAATAATACTTGACGGAATTTGGAGCACAAAGAAAGTTAAGATCGACATGTCATCCATAGTCAGTGTTGAAAAGAGCAAATACAGCAAATATTTTTTAAATGCACCTGCATATAATCTGCATGTACGTGGGAAAATAAAGTTTTTTACCGGTGGAACTGAAGCAGTATGCCTTAAAGACAGAGATGGCTTGGAGTATATCATTGGCACCGGAAAACAAATCGAACTTTATGGTGTATTAAATACCATGATCAATAGTAATGAAGCCAAATAAGGATTTGGACATTGGGATAAATTTATAATTTTGTATAGCACTTTATTTATGGCAAAAGTAAAACTCATTGAAAAAGAAGAGATCCCTAATTACAAATTTATCAGTCATGAAGTATTGGAAGATCCTCTTCAAAGAAAAATGAGAGATGAAGAGCTTGGAAGGGGGATGACACTTGGGAATACACATCATAGCAAGATAAGAGTGCATTTTGCTACAACAGAAGGTGTTATGGCGGTTGAAACGACTGTTTGGGCAGCCACACCGGAAAGTGTATCTTTAAAAGGAGGGATCTTTATCCCCGTTCATTGTATATTACAAGTTGATATTTATTAAAAATTTCGCTTAAAATATTTAAAAATTTATGAAAAGATTCAGCATTATTTCTTTGTTATTGATCGGTGTTCTTAGCATGAGTTCATGTGGCTATAACACTATGGTAAGTATGGATGAGAATGTAAAAGGTCAGTGGTCAAATGTTGAAAATGCCTATCAACGCAGAGCCGACCTCATACCAAATCTTGTTAAAACAGTTAAAGGATACGCTGATTTTGAACAGGAAACGCTTACTAAAGTAGTTGAGGCCCGCGCAAGTGCAACGCAAGTAAAAGTTGACCCTGCTAACTTGACACCGGAAGCATTACAACAATATCAACAAGCCCAGAACCAGGTAGGATCAGCACTGAGCAGACTATTACTTGTTGTAGAAAGATATCCAGATCTCAAAGCCAATCAAAACTTTTTGGAATTACAGGCTCAGTTGGAAGGAACTGAAAACCGGATCGCTGTTGAAAGAAGAAATTTCAATGATGGCGTAAAGGAATACAATTCATATATAAGGGCATTTCCAAGAGTCATTTACGCAGGCTGGTTTGGATTTGAAAAGAAAGCGTATTTCGAAGCCACTGAAGGATCTGATAAAGTACCTGAAGTTCAATTTTAATCATGGAATATAATCTGGGAAATTTTCCGGATCAACTTAAAGCCGATATTAAAGAATCAGTCCGAAAAGCTGAGCTTTTAACATCCGGAGAAATACGCGTATTTCTGGAAGATACGTGTAAACTGGATGTATTGGACAGAGCTGCTGAAGTCTTTGAGTTACTGGAATTGCATAAAACCGAAGCACGGAACGGAGTGCTTTTTTATCTCGCACTGAAAGATCATAAATTTGCTATCCTGGGTGATTCCGGAATAAACAGCAAAGTACCCAAAGATTTTTGGGATCAGATAAAAGAGGATATGCAAGTTCAGTTCAAAAAGGGAGAACTTACAACCGGTTTAAATTTGGGTATTGGGAAAGCCGGCGCTCAACTGGCTGAATGGTTTCCACGTAAACAAGGAGATATAAATGAATTGTCGGATGATATTGTCATGGGTGAGTAGATCTATACCTATCCTTCTATTACTGCTGTTGATAAGTGGGGTGCTGAATGCGCAGAACCTGCCGCCCAGGCCTGATCCTCCCAGGTTGGTAAATGATTTTACAAATTCACTGAACACAGATCAGATCAACCGGCTCGAGCAGAAGCTTGTCTCATATAATGATTCTACTTCCACCCAGATCTCCATTGTTTTGATAACTACCTTGGATGGGTATCCGATCGAAGAATTTGCATTTAGATTAGGTGAAAGTTGGGGCATAGGACAAAAGGGAAAAAATAATGGTGTACTGGTATTGGCTGCCATGGCAGATCGTAAGATCTTCATTGCTACCGGATATGGTATGGAAGGGGTTATGCCGGATGCGCTTGTGAAACGAATCGTAGAACAAGACATAAAACCTGCTTTCAGACAAGGTGATATTTATGGGGGATTAGATCAAGCCACTGATAATATGATCCGACTTGCAGCAGGTGAATATCAAGCTGATCAACAAAATGATAATGAAGAAGGAAGTGGGGGCGGAATCTTTTTTGTAATACTGATGTTCTTGCTGATTTTCGGGATCGTAATTATGTCCAAAGTGAAGCAAGCAAAACGATATTCCCTGGTAAATCATATTCCGTTCTGGACTGCATGGACTTTGCTGAATGCTGCATCCAGAAAAGGGGGCTGGGGTAATTTCCACGGAGGTAGCGGTGGATTTGGTGGTGGTGGTTTTGGCGGCGGCGGCGGAGGGTTTGGAGGTTTTGGAGGCGGAAGTTTTGGGGGCGGAGGAGCTGGTGGTTCCTGGTAAAAAGAAATAGATGAAGAGGACAATCTTATATATGATCATTGTGCTTTATTTTTCTGCTTGCAACAGGAAATTTGATTCATCTATTCCTACTGTTGGTTTTCTCGATTTTATACAGGATGAAACTATAGAACAAGCAAAGACCGGATTTTTTAAAGGGCTGGCCGATGCGGGATACAGCGAAGAAATGGGCACTCTCAATGTGATTTATAGAAATGCACAGGGTGATATTCCAACACTGGGCCAAGCATGTGATTATTTGATTGCAGAGAAACCTGTTCTGATTGCAAGCAATGTTACACTGAGCACAATTACCGCAGTTCAAAAATCCGGCTCGATCCCGATCTTTATGATGGTCAGTCCAAGACCGGATCTGGCCGGGCTTACAGATTCGAAAGGAAATCCTCCCGTAAATCTCTTTGGCACTTATGAGACGTTGGATTATATTGATACTTCGGTAATGATGATTCGAATGGTCATGCCGAAAGTCAGAACACTGGCCACTTTGTATAATCAAAGCGAACCACAGAGTGTGGCTGCCTTAGCGAGATTGTCTAAGCAATGCGCATTGTTGGGGATTGAACTAAATGCATTACCCGTTAATAATAGCAGCGAAACTCAACTTGTAACCCGGACCTTATTGGCTAAAAAACCGGATGCATTTTTTGCACTGCCGGACAATGTGATCTTTGCTTCTTTTGAGACTGTGGCTGAACTTTGTAATGAAGTGCATATTCCCATCTTTACCAGCGAAGCAGGTTTAGTAAGCCGTGGAGCTTTGTGTTCCTTTGGTGCCGACTTTTATCAATGGGGCTTACAAAGCGGAAGACAAGCAGCGCAATATTTAAAAAATGGAACTACACAGGGTATAAAACCTGAGCTTGTACAAGTAAGAAACAGAGTTTACAACCCGGATGCAGCTACACGTTTTGGTTTGAGCTTTGATTCGGAATTCAGCCCTGTCAAATAATGAGTTTCTTTTTTACGGCATTATTGCTAGGTCTCGCACTAAGTTTTATGGGACTTGGGATCTATCTTACGCTCAAAGTTTTTAGGATTCCGGATATAACTACCGATGGCAGTTATACTTTGGGAGCAGTTGTTTCAGCTGTTATTGTTACCAATGGTCAGGGGACAATTCCGGCTCTAATAATTAGTGTTTTAGCAGGTTTTATTGCAGGTGCTGCAACAGGATTCATTCATACCCGCATGAAAGTAAATGCCTTATTGGCCGGTATTCTTGTCATGACAGCCCTGTATTCTATCAATCTGATGATCATGGGGCGGAGTAATTTACCCCTGATAAACAGCAGAGGTTTATTTGATCTTGTTTCGGGCTGGGAACATAAAGAATGGGGGCAACTTCTTCTTCTTGCTTCTGTTTTGGTCATTAGCTATTTGAAAATGGGATGGCTACTTAAAACAGACCTTGGATTGGCAATGAGAGCAACCGGATCAAATGAAATGATGGCTACAACACAGGGCATCAGTGTAAATAATATGAAAGTGCTTGGGCTTGCCATTGCAAATGCCTTTACAGCATTAAGTGGATCTATGGTAGCAATGTATCAAGGTTTCGCAGATATCAATATGGGAATAGGTATTGTGATCCTGGGTTTGGGAGCAGTAATGATGGGCGAGGCATTAATGGATTTGCTGGGAGTTCATAAGATCATTTGGAGGCTGCTCGGAGTTATCGCCGGGACTGTTGTATTCAGATTACTATTGGCATTTGCACTCAGTGCAGGTCTTGATCCGAATATGTTAAAATTGGTCACAGCAATCTTGGTTTTATTATTTGTTGGATTGCCGGGTGTATTTAAGAAATACAAGCATGATCTGTATTGAGAATTTACAACATACTTTCAATGCAGCAACCGCAAGGGAGCAAGCTGCATTAAAGGATCTTAACCTTGAAATTCAGGATCAGGATATCCTTGTCATCATTGGACCCAACGGCTGTGGTAAATCAACCTTACTCAAGTTGATCGCGGGTCAGATTAAACTACAAAAAGGCAGGATCAGCTTTAATGAAAAGGGGATCAACAGTACTAAAGCATTTATTACAGCCAGACATGTTGCTATGGTTTCACAGGACCCTTTGACAGGCACAGCAGGCGATCTTAGTATTTTGGAAAATTTACGGCTTGCATATTTGCGGGATTCAAAACGTAAATTAATTATTGGTCTGGATCAGAACTTCCGTGATCTGGCTACATCCAAACTCAAGATTTTGAATATGGGACTTGAACATAGGATGGACACACCGGTTGAGTCATTGTCAGGTGGTCAGAGACAGGCTTTGACCCTTGTTATGGCAAGTATGTGCTCTGCTGATATTCTGTTGATGGATGAACCAACTGCTGCTCTTGATCCACATTCTGCAGAGGTAGTGATGAATGCTGCGATGTTGCTGATCGAAGAAATGAAGGTACCTGCGATCCTGGTAACACACAATATGCAGCAGGCTCTGCGTTATGGTAATCGTCTACTATTGATGGATCAGGGGACGATCACTAAACATTGCGATTCGCAGGAAAAAAGTCAGTTGAATGTCACTACTATTCGATCATGGTTCGGAGATAGTCTATAAATGCTTAATTTAGCGTTTCTTAATTTTAATAATCACCAATCTATATGAAGTTATTTTTCAGGATATTGACCTCAATAGTCATTGTTCTTGCCTCTTCAGGTAATAGCTCTGCACAAATTTTTAAGCCTGTCAAATGGAATTTCAGTGTTGAGCAAAAGCGTGACGAAGCAACTTTGATTTTCACGGCGGATATTGATAAAGGATGGCATCTGTATGCACAAGACATACCTGAGGGGGGACCTATTCCAACCAGTTTTAATCTTAAGAGTCAGCCGGCATTTGAAAAGATTGGGAAAACAACAGAAGGAAAACCGATTGAAGAGTTTGATGCAAACTTCGATATGAAGTTGAAATATTTCGCAAAGAGAGCCATCTTCAAACAGAAAATAAAGATCAAAAGCGCCAAAGATTTTATGATCATTGGTACGCTTGAATTTATGGTTTGTGATGACAAGCAATGCCTCCCTCCTGAGGAAGTTGATTTTAGTTTTAAGATCAAAGGTGTACCTGAAAAAGTTGTTGTTGATACTGTAAAAACAGATATATCCCATATCGAAATAAAGGATACGGTAGGAACAGGAATAGAACTGCATGAAGATAAAATAACAGAAGCTGCACCTGAGGAAATTATTCCCGAAAAACCAGTGGAAAAGAAACGTTCACTTTGGGGAATTTTCATTGCCGGGTTTTTAGGAGGATTACTTGCATTGCTCACACCTTGTGTGTTTCCGATGCTGCCACTTACAGTGAGTTATTTCACCAAGAAAAATCATGCAAAAAGCAAAGCCATTGGGACAGCTTTGATCTATGGTTTGTCTATCATCGTCATCTATGTAGGCTTAGGTTTTGGTGTCACCAAATTATTAGGTGCTGATGCATTGAATGACCTTGCCAGCAATGCCATATTCAATATGTTGTTCTTTGTCTTGTTTGTGGTTTTTGCAGCTTCATTCTTTGGAGCATTCGAAATAACATTGCCAAGCTCATGGGTTAGCAATGCCGATAAGCAAGCGGATAAAGGTGGATTGATGGGAATATTTTTCATGGCGTTCACACTTGCACTGGTGAGTTTTTCATGCACAGGTCCGATCATAGGAACCTTATTGGTTGAGGCAGCAGTTGGAAAAAATGCCTTGGGACCTGTAATTGGAATGACCGGTTTTTCGGTAGCTCTTGCAATCCCCTTTGCATTGTTTGCTGCGTTTCCAAGTTGGTTGCAAAGTTTACCACGAAGTGGTGGCTGGCTAAATTCGGTTAAAGTTGTTTTGGGATTCCTTGAACTTGCTCTTGCAATGAAGTTCTTGAGTAATGTAGATCTTGCATATCATTGGGGGATACTTGACAGAGAAGTTTTTCTGGTTTTATGGATCGTGATCTTTGCGATGTTGGGATTTTATCTACTCGGAAAATTACGTTTCTCTCATGATTCTGCTCCCGGCCCGATCAGTATTCCCAGATTATTTCTTGCAATTATTTCACTCTCATTTTCGCTTTATATGGTGCCGGGATTATGGGGTGCACCTCTGAAAGCGATCTCTGCGTTTAGCCCTCCGCAAGCTACTCAGGATTTCGATCTGCACACAAATGCTATGAGTGGAGGATCGCATTCTACCGCTGAAGAGCCTGCAGGAAAACGTAAATACGGTGATGTTTTCCATTGTCCTCATGGCATCAATTGTTACTTCGATTATGAAGAAGGAATGGCTGCTGCAAGAGCAGCAAAAAAACCTGTGTTGATAGATTTTACAGGATGGAGTTGCGTTAATTGTCGAAAGATGGAAGTGAGTGTATGGAGCGATCCGCGCGTGTTACAGAAGTTAAGAGAAGACTATATTCTGATCTCCTTATATGTTGATGATAAAACAAAACTTCCGGAAGCACAACAATTCGAAAGCACAGTATTCAAAGGAAAAAAGATCAAAACCATTGGTAATAAATGGAGTGAATTACAAACCTCACGTTTTGGAATAAATTCACAACCATATTATGTACTAATGGATAATGATGGTAAGTTATTGACCGATCCTACTGCCTTTGATCTGGATATCGACAAATATGTGAGTTTTCTTGAAAAAGGGATCACTGAATACAAGAAGCGATAGTGGTATGCAGCTCTGTACAGGTAGGTCGCGACCTACCTGTACAGAGCCACATATAAAACCCAGCATTTATAATTTTCGAATCAAAACCCCAAGCACTAATTTTGAAAAAAATGAGCTTGGGCTATGCTGCAAAAAAGAAAACGTAATCGATTGTTCGGTGTTGATTACTCAAAGGATAATACTTTTTTTGTTACGTCTAATGTAAGGTGGATGAAGCATTATTTTGGAGTGATAGAAAACCGTGAGATGATCTTGAATGAGTTGGGAATTATGGTTTGGGATGAATGGAAAGATCTATCATTAAGATATCCTTACATCATTCAGCATGCTTTCATTTTGATGCCCAACCACTTTCATTGCATTATTGAAATTAATAGGAATCATTTTAAAAATCAAATTCAAGATTCAGAGTTGAGATATGGTATTAAAATTAAATCGCTATCCGAACTTATCGGAGCTTTTAAGATGGTCACTGCAAAGAAAATTCGATTACAAGGGCATTTAGAATTTAAATGGCATCGATCTTTTTACGAAAGGATAATCAGAAATGAAAATGAATTTCGAAGGATCAAATATTATATTGAAAAGAATCCTGAAAATTGGAAGAAAAAATAATATTTGGAAAATGCGATTTGCGGGAAAATAAGAAGAAAAATAAATTTGGAAAATGCGATTTGCGGGAAAAAAAAAAGAAAAATAAATTTTGGAAAATGCGAATTGCGGGAAAAAAAGAAGAAAAATAAATTTTGGAAAATGCGAATTGCAATGCAGTACCGACAGGTCGCGACCTGTCGGTACTGCCCTGCAAAAATTTTTCAGTGCATTATTTTTTTTTCCAATATTTATTCTATTAAGGAAACACTCCCAAAGCTTCATAGCTGGCACCAACTTTCTTGATCCCACTGATGAATGCTGCTGTACGCATATCCGGAATTTTCTTATTTCGTTTTTTGATATCGTGAATTTCGTTGTATGCAAACACCATGGTGTCTTCCAAACCCGAACGAACAAGATCAAGTTCATCAGCACCGTGGATCAATAATTCACGTTCACGTTTTTCCAAACCTTTGCCGACTGCTTTCTCTACGGATTCGATCAACTGACGTTGTGCAAGTTCTTCAAATCTTCTTCCCATACGGCCAAAACGGACATGACTTAAATTCTTCAACCATTCGAAATAACTAACGGTTACACCACCGGCATTCAGAAAAAGATCAGGAATGATCAATACTCCTTTTTTATTCAGGATCAATTCTGCTTCTTTCGTTACAGGTCCATTTGCACCTTCAGCAATGATCTTGGCCTTGATATTTTTTGCATTGGATTTTGTGATCTGATTTTCCAATGCTGCCGGGATCAGGATATCACAATCCATTTCCAGAACAAGGTTAGTATCTTTTATGTTTTTTGCACCGGGATAATTTAGAATAGATCCGGTAGCTTCTCTGTGTTTGAAAACTGAATCTACATCCAAACCTTTTGGATCATAAATACCACCTTCACGTTCGGCTATTCCAACCAGAATACCTCCTCCTTCAGAGCAAAATTTTGCAGAATAATAACCAACATTACCCAGTCCCTGAACAATTATTCGCTTATTGTTCATTCCTGTTTCAAGCCCCAGTGCTTTCATGTCTTTAGGCTGACTCAGAGCTTCACGTATACCGTAATACACTCCCAATCCGGTAGCTTCCGTTCTGCCTCTTATTCCACCTTGCCCAACAGGTTTACCGGTAACACAACCCAATGCATTAATATCATCAAAACGGAATGTAGAATAGGTATCTGCAATCCATGCCATTTCTCTGCTGCCTGAACCATAGTCAGGTGCCGGAACATCGACACCGGGTCCTATCAGATTTTTCTTTATTAACTCCGTTGTATAGCGTCTGGTAATTCTTTCCAGTTGTTTAGTAGTGTATTTCCTGGGCGATATTTTGATACCACCTTTTGCACCACCAAATGGAACATCTACGACAGCACATTTGAAGGTCATCAATGTAGCCAAAGCTTTCACTTCATCTTCATTCACAAACTCACTGTAACGAATACCGCCTTTGGTAGGTGATTTATGATGACTGTGCTGAACTCTTATGCCTTCGATAACCTGGATCTTGTCATCAATTTCTATTGGGAAATAAAATTTATAGACGCTATTACAGATTCTGATCTGTTCTAAAAGTCCTTTGTCAAGCTTGGTGTAACGTGCTGCTTCATCAAAGGCGTAAGTTACATCGCCTAAAAATTTCGCACCGTTTGCTAAATGATCATCAAACATAAGTCTTGTTTTAGTAATGAGATACGATTGTAAAATTATCGGTTTGAATGGAACTACAAGTATTTATTCTCTTTTTTTTTCCACTAAGTATGCAGGTTTATAAACAATCCATCAAAAATGAAGCATGCAAGCCTTTCATTATTTGTACATTTGAGCATCACAACGAGGAGGTAAAATGCAAGATATAATTAAGACCACGCTGCAAGAAAGCCGCGACGTACTTGAACGATTCATGGAAACACCCGGTAATGTAAACCGGATTGAAGATGCCGGAAACTTATTGATAGAAGTTTTCAAAAAAGGTGGAAAAGTGATCTCATGCGGAAATGGGGGATCCATGTGTGATGCAATGCATTTCGCAGAAGAGCTCAGTGGTAAATTCAGAAATGACAGACCTGCACTTCCCGCAATAAGTATTTCTGATGTTTCTTACATCAGTTGTGTAGCGAACGATTACGGTTATGACAAGGTTTTTAGCCGTTTTATTGAAGGAATGGGAGCCAATGGTGATATCCTTATCGCTATCAGTACAAGTGGCAACTCAGGCAATGTAATTGAGGCTGCTCTTGCTGCCAGAAAAAAAGGAATGAAAGTAATTGCACTCACCGGAAAAGATGGTGGGAAGTTAGCAGGTCTTTCTGACATAGAAATTAGGGTACCTCATTCAGGTTATGCTGACAGGGTCCAGGAAATACATATAAAAGTTATACATATCCTCATCCGCCTGGTTGAGGAAGGCATGGGATTCTAAGTACCATCGCTCTTTCCCCGGGCTGTCGGGGTTAAAAGAGAGATCATGCTAGTTAAAACATACGGCAGTGCCGTCTTTGGAATCAATGCCAACCGCATCACCATAGAGGTGAACGTGGACAAAGGAGTCAATTTTCATATGGTGGGACTGCCTGACAGTGCCGTAAAGGAAAGTCAGCAACGGATAATCACTGCTCTTCGCAACAGTGAATTGAATTTTCCGGGTAAAGAGATCGTTGTGAATCTCGCCCCCGCAGATATTCGAAAGGAAGGTTCAGCATTCGATCTTCCCATCGCGATCGGAATACTTGCCGCTTCAGGACAAATTAAGAATGATCGTTTAGAGGAATTTGTCATCATGGGTGAGTTAAGTCTGGATGGTGGATTACAACCCATACGAGGCATTCTGCCCATGGCTATGCAAGCAAAAAAAGAAGGGCTCAAAGGAATGATCATTCCCAAACCAAACGCTTCGGAAGCAGCGATAGTTGATGGATTAGAAGTATATGGTGCAGAGAATATCAAAGAAGTTGCTGATTTCCTGAATGGTGATCTGATCTTAAAAGCGCATGAACCCATGATCCGGATGGCAGAGGTAAACGGGCGTAAATATCTTCCCGATTTTTCAGAAGTAAAGGGGCAGGAAAATATTAAAAGAGCTTTGGAGATAGCGGCTGCCGGTGGTCACAATATCATTCTCATTGGTCCGCCCGGTGCCGGAAAAACCATGCTGGCTAAGCGTCTGCCTTCCATATTGCCTCCACTTACCCTGGATGAAGCATTGGAAACAACCAAGATCCATAGCGTAGCCGGGAGAACAAAACGTAATGTCAGTCTGATCACAACCCGTCCTTTTCGCTCTCCGCATCACACGGTAAGTGATGTGGCATTGGTAGGAGGCGGTACAGTGCCTCAGCCCGGAGAAATAAGCCTGGCTCATAATGGTGTTCTTTTTCTGGATGAACTTCCGGAGTTCAAACGAAATGTTCTCGAAGTTTTGAGACAACCTTTAGAAGAGCGGCATGTATGTATTGCCAGAGCAAAAATGAGTGTGGAGTTCCCGGCCAGTTTTATGCTGGTAGCCAGTATGAATCCCTGCCCATGCGGCTTCCATAATCATCCGGAAAGAAATTGTGTTTGCGGACCGGGAATAGTACAAAAATACTTGAACCGGATCTCAGGACCCTTGCTTGATCGCATTGATCTGCATGTTGAAGTGACTCCGGTGCCTTTCAGAGAACTTACCCTGGATCGGGCTTCTGAGAATAGTAGGGCCGTACTTGAAAGAGTAGTGATGACACGTTCTTTGCAGGAGAAGAGGTTTCAAACTATTCCCGGTGTTTATAATAATTCGCAAATGGGTCCTGCCCAAATCAAACTGTTCTGCCAATTAAGCAGTGGGGGAGTGGAGATCCTACGTAAAGCAGTAGAGAATCTCGGACTTAGTGCCAGAGCCTATGACCGTATATTGAAAGTTGCCCGTACCATAGCGGATATGGACGGGCAACAGGACATAGCGACGGAACATCTGGCGGAAGCCATCAATTACCGAAGTTTAGATCGTTCGGGCTGGGCGGGTTAAGCTCCGTGGCAGCTTTTAAATTTCTTCCCACTTCCACAAGGACAAGGGTCATTACGACCGATCTTAGGTTCAGCTCGCATGGGTTGAGTAACAGGTACATGTTGGCGTTCCGGTTGGCCTTGCTGAGCATGCTGTTGAGCTTGCTGCATCGCAGAAGGTGCCGCCGAAGTATCATTGGTGCGCAACTGACTCATATCCGTTTTTTGAGGGGCCTGAGCTGCCTGTACTTGTTTAGGATCAGAGATCGGGATTATACCTTTGAACAAGAAGGATATATTTTCCTTATTGATCCGTTCTATCATTAATTTGAATAAATTGAATGATTCAAATTTGTAGATCAATAATGGATCTTTTTGTTCATATACTGCATTCTGAACACTCGTCTTTAATTCATCCATTTCTCTCAAATGCTCTTTCCAGGCATCATCAATAAATCCAAGTGTAACATTCTTTTCAAAAGCACTAATTATCTCTTTACCTTCAGATGTGAATGCTTTTTCAAGGTTGGTCATAACCTGCATATTCTTTTGTCCGTCTGTGAAGGGAACAATGATATTCAGAATGGTTTTACCTTTATTTTCATACACTTCTTTGATAACAGGAAAAGCTCTCTCTGCCAGCATTAGATTTTTTGTCTTGTAAGCAGCTCTAGCTGTACGAAGCACCTTATCAGCTAGGTCAGCAGATTTCATATCCAAAAACTCGGTTTCGGTGACCGGACTTTCTATCGAGAAATAACGGATCAGATCCAGTTTGAAGGATTCAAAATCTTCCGTTTCCATATGCTCGTTCACAATGGCTTCCGCAACATCATAGGTCATGTTCAGGATATCCAGAGATAATCTTTCTCCGAATAAAGCATGACGACGTTTTTTGTAAATGACTTCACGCTGCGAATTCATCACATCATCATATTCAAGCAAACGTTTACGAATGCCAAAGTTATTTTCTTCAACTTTTTTCTGTGCACGTTCGATGGATTTTGTAACCATACTGTGCTGGATCACTTCTCCTTCTTCAAGTCCAAGTCTGTCCATGATCCGTGCTATACGATCCGAACCAAAAAGACGCATCAGATTGTCTTCTAATGACACAAAAAACTGACTGCTTCCCGGGTCACCCTGACGACCGGCACGACCACGAAGCTGTCTGTCTACACGTCTGCTGTCATGACGTTCCGTACCGATGATGGCAAGACCACCTGCTTCTTTCACACCTGCTCCCAGCTTGATATCTGTTCCTCTACCTGCCATATTTGTGGCAATGGTAACTGTACCTGCTTTACCTGCTTCTGCTACGATCTCCGCTTCACGTTGGTGAAGTTTAGCATTAAGTACATTATGCTTTATACCACGCAATTTCAATGTTCTGCTCAATAATTCAGAGATCTCTACGGATGTCGTACCTACCAAAACAGGTCTGTTCAGATTTACCAGTTTTTCGATCTCTTCTATGATAGCATTGTACTTCTCGCGATTGCTGCGGAAGACCAGATCTTCCCTGTCATCTCTTGTAATTGGCCTGTTCGTTGGTATCACAACAACATCCAATTTGTAGATCTCCCAGAGTTCACCCGCTTCAGTTTCTGCAGTTCCTGTCATACCTGCCAGCTTGTGATACAT
>JBBKWX010000057.1:0-7613 GCA_037969175.1 Bacteroidia bacterium
TGAAATGTGAAGTTAAATTAGGAATGGAGAATGTGGAATGGTTTCCAACTGATTGTTATGAGTAGGAAAAAATCCGCGCTAATCCGCCTCATCCGTGAAATCCGCGTTCCCATAAGAAAGGCTGGCATCAAATCAACCTTGGACAGTTTTCTTAGATGTGTCAGGAGTAAACTCCTGACACCACAGGAGAAAATTATCAATTACAAAATTGCATTCGTCTTTCGTAATTGGTAATTCGTAATTATTTTCCTAGTATATATCAATTATAACCGGCATCCTGGTTTGAATACCACTCGATCTTAAAGCATCTTTTAAATGCATATAGTAAGGATATGAAGCACCCAGTTCTTTGCGAATGACAGATTCGGTTTTTGATTCACTCATATTCCTCATCATCTTAGTAATCGGGTCAAGCAATTCAGGTTGCTCTACAACTTTGTAGTCAGTTAGTCCTGCTTCTTTTGCCGCAATATGGATGGCGTCTTGTAAACTTCCCAAAGTATCTACCAGTCCAAGTGCAAGGGCATCTCTTCCGGTCCAGACCCGGCCTTGTCCGATAGAATCTACTTTCGCTCTTGTCATTCCTCTTCCTACAGAGACATGTTCAACAAAAGTTTCATAAACTTCATCAACAGAGTTCGCAATTATTTCCTTCTCATTGGCTGTCAAAGGTCTTGTAAATGTACCCATGTCGGCATACGGACCGGTCTTATAAGTATCTACAGTTATTCCTAATTTTTGATTTAACAATTCTTTGCCGGAAAGGATAAGCCCGATCACACCAATAGAACCGGTGATGGTATTTGGTTGAGCTACAATTTTGGTGGCTTTACACGAAATGTAATATCCGCCTGAAGCTGCTAGGTTACCCATAGAAACTACAAAGGGTTTTACTTTTACAGCTAATTCAGCTTCTCTTAATATTACATCAGAGGCCAAAGCACTTCCTCCCGGACTATTTACACGTAAGACTATTGCTTTTACTTTGTCATCATTCCTTGCTTTACGTATCGCTTCGCTGATCCTCTCACTACCCACAGAATTATCATCTCCATCACCTGAAACAATGTTACCGTTTGCATAAATTACTGCGATTTTCTGATCTCTATTTTTTGAATAATCTGTCGGTTTAGAGTCATTATATTTTGCAAGACTTATGGTTTTCAACTTGTCTTTTTCATCAACAGAACTTAGTTTTTTCTGTATCGACATAAATTCATCACGGTAGATCAATTTATCAACAAGCCCATACTTCACAGCATCTTTTGCATTCTTTATCATTAAGCCGTCAGCCAATTCTTTCAGTCTGGATTTTTCAATTTTGCGATTTCCGGAAATAGAGCTTAAATAATCATCATACATAGAATCAACAAAACGAGAGATCTGTACCCTGTTTTCATCGGTCATTTTCGTCTCTACAAAAGTCTCAGCTGCAGATTTAAATTTCCCATGTTTTATCACCTGGGGTTCAACACCCAGCTTTTCAAAAGCACCTTTAAAAAACATCAATTCAGTTCTCAAACCTCTAAATTCAATACCTCCCTGAGGATTCAGATATATCGTATCAGCGACCGATGCAAGTAAATAAGCTGACTGGGTCATGTATTCACTATAGGCCAAAATAGCTTTACCGCTTTTTTTGAAATCAAGAAGTTCATTTCTGATCTCCTGCAAGCTGGCCATTCCCGCACTCACCTGATCTACCTCCAGAATAATTCCATCAATCTTATCATCCTTGGCAGCGGCCTGGATGGAAGCAATTATATCATTCAATCCCGGTTGACTCCGTTTTCCGAAATCGCTAAATGAAAAATTTCCAAAAGGATCATCTTGGGTTCTTTCTGTAACAGGTTCATCCAATTTTATCTCAAGCAGAGTATGAGATGTGATTTCCTCTTTCTTATTTTTTTCAAATCCGGACAACACTCCGGATACCAGTACCATGATCAAAAATACACACAATAAAAAAGCAAGAAAAAACCCGACCATTGAAGCCAGTACCGTTTTGAAAAATTGTTTCATTTTATTCTAAAATTTGTAGGTGCAATGTTACAAAAAAAAGAGGCAGGTATTAAATTCTATTATCTTTGCCGCATGCCTGATAATCTGCATAAAGCTGTCCTCTTGTTTGGAAGTAATTTGGGTGATAGAAAGGCTAATTTGATCGATGCTGCTATTCCATTTGCGAATTGGTCTGATGGGCAGATCACCAAATCTTCAATATATGCTTCTCCTTCATGGGGAGATGAAAACCAGCCGGATTATCTGAATCAGGTTGTGATGTTTGAAACTTGGCTGGATGCGGAAGAACTGCTTTTTAGGTGTCTTGAGGTAGAACAAAAATTAGGAAGAATAAGAAGCACGAGGTATGCATCCCGGACAATTGATATTGATATTTTATTTTTTGATGATCTGATCCTGGATATGGATAACCTAACCATTCCCCATTCACAAATTGAATACCGGAAGTTTACATTATTACCGCTTTGTGAGTTGATTCCAGGTTTTATACATCCTGTCTCAGGTAAGGATCTTTCAACTCTGCTGGATGAATGTATTGATAGAACGGATGTGATAAAAATGGGAGATAATTGATGGAGAATTCAGTTAAATATCCATTTCTGGTAATTGAAGGAAATATTGGTACGGGAAAGACAAGTTTATCAACTAAACTGGCTGAAGTGATGGGTGCACGATTAATTCTTGAACAATTTGCTGATAATCCTTTTTTACCCGGATTCTATCAGGAACCAAAACGATTTGCTTTTCCCCTTGAACTATCCTTTTTGGCAGAAAGATATCAGCAGCTGAAGGCTGAATTAAGCCAGCATCAGTTGTTCTCTGAAAATGTAGTGTCCGACTATTTATTGACCAAATCTTTGATCTTCGCAAGAATAACTCTGGAAGAGGATGAGTTTTCTCTGTATAAAAAATTGTTTGGGATCATCCACAACTTCCTGCCCAAACCCAACCTTTTAGTATATTTACATAAGGATGTAGAATTGCTTCAGAAGAATATTAAAAGTAGGGGGCGAGATTATGAACTAAATATTACTGATGAATATTTAGGGAAAATTGAGCAAAGTTATTGGGACTTTTTCAGACAAAGTACGGAGCAAAAAATCCTTGTGTTGGATACAAATGATTTAGATTTCGTTAATAACGCAGATGATTTCAATAAGATCCTGGATGTTTTAAAAGAGGATTATCCGTTGGGAATTACAAGATTGTTGTTGAAATAGGTTTATTTTTCAACAGTCCCATATTTTAAAAGTATTCAAATTTATAGATGTAAATTGTTTGATATAAAACGAATTATCAAAACCATTTTCAGGAATAGCCGTATGTAAGCCCTTTATTTTTGTTGATATTATTGTTAACAAACACTGTTTAGAGCATTTATATAATTTTTGAATATAATAAATCTTGTGTATTATTGCACTAATAAGAGTAACTCCATAAAGGAACCACACACAACTGATTAATATTTACCATTTTATGAATAGTAGCCCCAGAATTGCCATTGCGATATTATTGATTGTTGCTTTGCCAATGAGTTTATTAGCTCAGAAACAAGGTAGAGGGACTTTACCACAGCGTAAAGAATTTAATTCATGGTCTATTGGCGTTTCAGCAGGTCCGACCATATTTCAGGGAGATATCAATGCAAGAGTACTGGAAGAGTCTATTTCAGATCTATCGTACGGACTATCCATCACAAAAAATCTAACTCATAGTTTTGGGCTGAGTCTAAGCGGATTACGCGGTAATCTTAGCGGTGAGACAGCCTCTGAAGAATTTGTAGCACCTTTTACAGAAGTTACATTAAATGCAGTTTACACTGTTGGTAACATTTCTTTTCTGAAGCGTAATCAGAATTTCAATATTTTTTTACAAGCAGGTGGGGGAATAATAGACTATAAATCAGAGGTAAAAAGAAAGAAAACCGGATTAGTTATCCGCCAACAGAATCAGATAGGAGAATTTATTCTTCCGATTGGTGTTGGTGCAAAGTATCGTTTAGGACGTCACTTTCATGTGAATGCAATGTTTACATACAAAAAAACACTTTCTGAAAAACTGGATGCAACTTTCCGCAATTTATCTGAATTTGATGGTTATTCATGGATGACCCTAGGTCTGACATATACTATCGGAAAACAAAAACAAGCTCTTGAATGGTCAAATCCATTGAATACACTTTATAGCGATATCTCAGATATGCGTATGAAGATGGATAATTTGAGTAATGATAAAGATGGGGATGGAGTTGCTGATATTTTCGATAAAGACAATAGTACTCCTGAAGGCGTAAAAGTATATGGTGACGGAACGGCTATCGACAATGATGGTGATGGAATTCCTGATCATTTGGATGAAGAACCTTTCACTGCCAAAGGTGCAAAAGTTGACAACAAAGGAAAAGCGGTGGATAGCGATGGAGACGGTGTTCCTGACTTCATGGATCTTGAAGCAGATACTCCTGCCGGAACACTTGTTAACTTCCAGGGCAAATCAATTCCAAGAGACGGTACAGATGGTTCCGGTGGAGCTGCAGGAGCAAGTGCTGCATATCTACCTTCCATTTTCTTCGATACCAACAAGTCTGTGATATTGTATAAATATTATGACAGGTTAGCGAATGTTGCTTTGCTTATGAAGAACAATCCTGATGTCAATTTAACATTGACAGGTAATGCAGATATTAGAGGTGGAGAAGGCGCAAACAACAAGCTGTCTCAGCAACGTGCAGAGTCTGTGAAAGATCATCTTGTTAAGATCTATGGTATAGATGCTTCAAGATTCAAGGTTGAATCAAAAGGAGAAAAAGATCCGTTAGCAAAAACGAGTGATGATATGAACCGTAGAGTAGATTTTTCTACAAAGTAATATCTTAGCATACATAAACAAGAAAAGGGTTCCTATTTGGAGCCCTTTTCTTGTTTAATAGATGAACCATAAAAAGTCCATAAAAGGATTCCGGCGCTTACCGACAGATTTAAAGAATGTTTTGTACCGCTTTGGGGAATTTCAATGACAGCGTCGGATATATCAATCACGGCCTGATCCACACCATGTACTTCATGCCCGAAAACGAGTGCATATTTTAAATTAGGATCAACCTGGAAGTCTTCCAATGAAACACTATTGGAAGCCTGTTCAATTGAAATGAGAAAATATCCTTGGTCTTTTAATTTTGAACAGATAGATAGAGTATCAGATTCAAATTGCCATTCCACAGAATTCGTTGCACCTAAAGCTGTTTTCTCTATTTCACGATGAGGCGGAGTAGCAGTGATCCCGCATAAATAGATCTTTTTTACTGCAAAAGCATCCGAGGTTCTGAAAACGGAACCCACATTATGCATGCTCCTGACATTATCCAAAATGATGACCAGCGGAATTTTTTTTGACAATTTAAATTCAGATTCACTTAATCTTCCTAACTCTTCATTCTTCAACTTTCGGTTCATTTGACTTACTTTGCATTTCCTGCAAAGAAACCAAATCCCATTGACTAAAGGAAAAGATAAAACAGCTGAAACACCCTTAATGAAGCAGTATAATACATTCAAGGCTAAATACCCTGATGCATTATTACTCTTTCGAATTGGTGATTTTTACGAGACTTTCGGATCTGATGCGATCAGAACATCAGAAATATTAGGAATTGTCCTTACAAAAAGGGCTAATGGATCGGCCTCATATATTGAATTAGCCGGATTTCCATACCATTCATTGGACACCTATCTACCAAAACTTGTAAGAGCAGGACATCGTGTTGCCATTTGCGAGCAACTGGAAGATCCAAAGGCCACCAAAACAATTGTGAAACGCGGAGTAACAGAGCTGGTGACTCCGGGGGTCTCTTATAATGATAAGCTTCTCGATCACAAACAAAACAATTTCCTGGCGGCGGTTCATTTTGGTAAGAAAGATCTTGGTATTGCTTTGTTGGATATTTCAACCGGAGAGTTTTTGGTTTCTGAAGGAGATAAAGATCATATCGACAAATTGCTGCAAAGCTTCAGGCCGGGAGAGATCATTTATTTAAAGAGTAGAAAAAAGGACTTTTTATCCTGGTTTGGGGATGGGTTTTTTACATATACACTTGAAGATTGGGTTTTTACTCAAGAATATGCCGGAGAATCCCTCAATAAACATTTTCAGACTTTAAGCCTCAAAGGATTTGGAGTTGATGATATGGAAGATGGAATCATTGCTGCCGGAGCAGCTTTGTATTATCTGGGTGAAACACAACATGATAAGTTAGGACATATTACATCTTTATCCAGAATTGACAGAGGACAATATGTATGGCTTGACAGATTTACGATCAGAAATCTGGAGCTGGTGTATTCTCCAAATGAAGGAGCTGTTACACTGCTGGATGTTTTGGATAACACCCTTACTCCGATGGGAGGAAGATTGTTAAGAAGATGGATACTGTTGCCATTGAGAGATAAGCTTACCATCCACGAACGATTGGAAATGGTAAACAATCTGCTTAATTCAGAAGATTTTTCAAAGGAAGCCAGAAAGCATCTCAGACAGATCGGAGATCTTGAAAGATTGATCTCCAAAGTTGCTTTAGGCAAGATCGGACCCCGGGAAATGTTACATCTGGGAAGGTCTCTTTCCGAGATCAATTCTTTGAAAATGCTTTGTGAAAAGTCGGAGCTCCCTCAATTGAAAAGACTTGCTGAACAATTGAATCCATGTCATTTGATACTTGACAGGATCAAGAAAGAAATGAAAGAAGATTCACCTGCTTTGGCTATCAAGGGAGGATTTATCAATGAAGGTGTAGATGCTGATCTGGATGAGCTTAGACAGATCTCGTTTTCAGGCAAAGATTATTTGGTAGGCATCCAACAAAGAGAAAGCGAAAGAACCGGGATCAACAGACTAAAGATCGGTTTCAATAATGTTTTTGGATATTATATAGAAGTAACCCATTCCAATAGAGATAAAGTGCCTGCAGATTGGGTTAGAAAGCAGACCTTGGTAAATGCTGAAAGGTATATTACAGAAGAACTTAAAGTTTACGAAGAAAAGATCCTGGGTGCAGAAGAGAAAATTTTAGAGTTGGAGAACAGACTCTTCAATGAGTTGATCGCAACAGTTTCAGAATACATAGAGGCAATAAAATTAAATGCCACTTTGCTTTCAAGATTAGATTGTCTACAAAGTTTTGCAAAATCGGCGGAAGAAAATCATTATTGCCGACCTGAATTATCGGAGGATCATGTGTTGGAGATCAAAGATGGAAGGCATCCTGTCATTGAAAAGCATTTACCTCCCGGTGAAAGTTATGTGTCCAATGATCTCTATCTGGATACAGAAACTCAGCAGATCATCATTATCACCGGGCCAAACATGTCGGGTAAATCGGCCATGTTAAGACAAACGGCACTGATAGCCCTGATGGCGCAAATGGGTAGTTATGTGCCTGCGAAATCTGCTCATATTGGATTAGTAGATAAGATCTTTACCCGCGTAGGAGCCAGCGATAATCTGAGTTCCGGCGAATCTACCTTCATGGTAGAGATGAATGAGACAGCCAGTATTTTAAATAATTTGAGTGAGCGCAGTTTGATCCTGCTGGATGA
>JBBKWX010000058.1:0-34144 GCA_037969175.1 Bacteroidia bacterium
GATCGTATAGCTGCCATGACTACCGATGCTGCAGGTAATGTATATGTTGCAGGATATGCCGGTGCTCATCATGGTGCTGCGGATGCTTTCGCTATGAAACGTAATCTTCAGGGAGATACCCTCTGGACCTACTACTACGATGGGGGAGGGAATAATGAAGATTATGCTAATGACATCTTTGTGGATGCTGCCGGTAATACCTATATCACCGGTAATTCATATAGTGCTGTTTATCGTTACGACTGCTTTACAGTGAAGATCAGTCCTGCCGGAACTCAAGTTTGGGCAACACGTTATTATCCGGGGAGCAATGCACAAAGCTATGGAAATGCAGTGGTTGCTGATGCCTCAGGGAATGTATATGTTGCAGGATATATTGATCCTTCTTCAAGTAGTAATGATTGGCTGGTTTTGAAATACAATTCTTCCGGCGTACAACAATGGGTTGATGTGTATAATGGCGTGGATAATGGTGGTGATGAAGCCTGGGATTTAGCAATTGCCCCTAATGGAAATATTACTGTTTGTGGTTTTTCTTATTCAATCAATGCAAATGGAAATATCAATGCATTTATAAAACAGTATACGCCTGCAAATGGAACGGTATGGACAGACACCTGGACCAACCCAAGTTTTTTAGGAGCAGATAAATTTTTTGGTTTGGGGTATAGCGCTGCCGGAGATTTATATGCAGGTGGTGATACCAGGAATGCAAGTAATTCTAATCAGGATATGTTTGCGATAAAATATGATGCAGCCGGTGGTCGTGTCTGGACACATATTTATACTGATGCTACAACTACTGCAGATGAATATATCCGCGGAGTAAAAGTGGATGATGCGGGTAATGTGTTTTTTACCGGGACAGATTATAATGATGGAATCACAACTTGTATTTTAAGCAATGGTACAAATGGATGGAGAAAAAAATGGAAGGGTACTGTGAGTAATGGTAAAGAAGTTTTTCATGGGATCACTACAGATAATGCGGATGGGATTTATGTGACCGGACGTGGGATTTGGCCGGGGCCCGACTACTATGGTAATGGTGGACTTACCAACATGATCATCACTAAATATAATACAGCAGGTGATTCTTTATGGACTTACCGTTGCCGGGATTCTCTCAATGCATCTATGGGTTTTGCAATCACGCATCGCAATGGAAAAATTTATGCAGGTGGATTTGTAACGGATACTGCTTACATAAATGAAAACTTATATACCATCGTTATAGACACCGCCGGAAATGCGATCACTGAATGGAATTATAATGGAAAAGGAGATGCAATAACACACGGACAATTTGTTCAGACCGATGCAAGCAATAATGTGTATTGTGCTGCAACTGTTGATCGATTATATGGAGAAGGTTTTGATGTGGCTATCGTGAAATATAGTCCCTTGGGAAATTTACTTTGGGAGAGATATTATACTTCCGGCGGCTGGAGAAATGATACGCTTACTGCTATGCAATTTGATCTTACAGGAAATTTGATCCTAAGTATCTCTACCGATTCTGCCAAGTTGAAAAATAATTATCGTTTGTCTTTATTAAAGGTCGATCAGAATGGAAATTTCCTAGACACAGCCTGGTATGCAGGAACAGGAAGTACGCTCACCAAGTCCATGGTAATCCGCAATGATAACAGCATAGCAATCGCAGCAAGTTCAAGTAATAATGGTGGTATTTTAGTTTATTTTGATAATGCGTTTAATTTTTCCTGGGTAACAAAAATTGATTCTACTTTAGGTGCGGTTACCAGAGCAAATAGTATAGATGTTTTCCCCAATGGAGATCTTTTAGTAGGAGGATATTTTTCTTCTGCAGGAGTCATTACTGGTTTGGTTCAACGCTATGATTCCACCGGATTAAAACTTTGGTCTACTTCTGTTGATTCTGTCGGAACTTCGGATGAGGTGAAAGATGCAACAGTTAATACTGCAGGAGATGTTGCTTTCACAGGTTCAACAGGCGCAATAATTCTTGCTGGGAAAATTAATGGAACAACCGGAAATATTATCTGGAGATCAACCTATAATCCTACCTCAACATCTAGCGAATTTGGCGTGAAGGTAAAATTTACTCCAGCCGGAAATGTGGTCTTGATCAGTCGTGGCTGGACAGGTTTTGTTGCCAGGTATTATACAGTTCAGTTTACCAATAACGGAGTCTTTCAATGGGTTCAGGTGTATTCACAAACTGCTAGTGACAGAGAGCCTCTGAAATTGATCGTAGAAGCTACCAACCGCGTTATAACTGCAGGTTGGGCTATCAATGGAACAACTGCGAACTATGATTATGTGCTTACCGGTTATACTCCACTCGGTGGTGTTGATTTCATAAATACCTTTACTACGGCTACCACCACAAACTGGGATCAGTTAAATGATCTAAACAGAGATTCTCAAGGAAATTTTATCATCACGGGAAAAACCGCATCGGAATTTTATAACAATTATCTATATAAGATGCTTACGATAAAATACGGTGGTGTAGTAGTAGGTCAGCAAGAAATTTCGGATGCTGTAAGAAACTTTGCGCTGGTATATCCTAACCCAAGCAACGATGGAAAATTCACCTTAATTGATGCTTCTCAGGATCGTGTAACATCAGCAAAGGTGTATGATATGCTGGGTAGATTTATAGTTGCCGTAGATGCATCCTCAGAGCGTATTGATCTCTCTTCTCAAAAAGCGGGAGTTTATATTCTGGTTCTCGAAAGAGAGAATGCAAAACCGGAGCAAATACGACTGCTAAAGCAGTAAAAAATAAATTACGAATTACGAATTCGTAGAATGTCTCCGTATCTCTGCGCTTAACCTCTGCGTCTCCGCGATAAAAAAATACTAAACTCGGCCAGAAGATCTAAGCAGTCTTTCTTCTACCGAGTGTCTTCTTACGATGCAGCATACCCCATTCAACCATAACTTCCAGAACAGTCTTGAAGTTTTCGCCTGAATCCGTCAATTCGTATTCAATGGTAACCGGCATCGTGTCATAAACAGTTCTTGTCACTATACCATTTGCTTCAAGGTCTTTTAGTTCCTTTGAAAGCATACGCGGAGTGATCTTCGGAATTTCGTTTGATAATTCCTTGAATCGTTTTTTTCCGAATAATAAAGAACCCATAATTGGTAGCTTCCATTTACCACTAATTACATTCATCGTATCATTCACGGCTAATACAAAATCCCCGGAACAGAGTTTAGCATGTTTTAATTCTGCTGTTTTTCCCATGTATTTGATTGTTAATCAGTATTGGTATACATAAGTATAGTGCTATACAATAGTATAGTGCTTACTAAAGTATAGCAAATGTACGTACTTTTGTCTCAGAATAAAAATATAAAAAATTAAAATTTAAGATAATGAAAACGAACAAATGGTCAATCGACCCAACACATTCTGAGATTCGGTTTAAAGTAAAACATTTGATGATCTCAACTGTTACCGGACAATTTAACAAGTTTGATGCAAACGTAGAAACAGATGGAGAAGATTTTTGTTCAGCGAAGATTTCTTTTAGTGCTGATATCAATTCTATCGATACCAATAATGAACAAAGAGATGCTCATCTGAGAACCGGAGATTTCTTCGATGCAGAGAATCATCCAACCTTGACATTCACAAGTAGCAAGATGATCAAACTTGATGAGGAAAATTATAAAGTAGAAGGTGAGATCTCTATGCGTGGAGTAAGTAAACCTATCACGCTGGATGTTGAGTTTGGTGGCGTAGCTCAAGATGCCTGGGGAAATACACGTGCCGGATTTTCTTTGTCAGGAAAATTGAATCGCAAAGATTTTGGAGTAAGTTTTAGTATGCTTACCGAAACAGGAGGGATCGCATTGGGCGAAGAAGTGAAGATCCATGCCGATGTTCAATTCATTAAACAAGCTGTAGAAGAATTGGCTTCGTAATCATTTATCTATGCCAATATTTTATATTTAAAGAATATTGGAATCAAAACTTGAGATTATGAAAACAGTATATCATAAAGCAGATAGCAGAGGGTTTGCCGATCATGGTTGGTTGAAATCTTATCATTCATTTAGTTTTGCAAATTACCATAATCCTGAAAGAATGAACTTCGGAGTATTACGGGTATTAAATGATGATTCTGTAACAGCAGGGATGGGATTTGGAGCCCATCCCCATAGTAATATGGAGATCATTTCTATCCCGCTCGAAGGTGATCTCGAGCATAAGGACAGTATGGGCAATTTAACGATTATTCGAAATGGTGATATTCAGATTATGAGTGCCGGTACGGGTGTAACACATAGTGAGTACAACAAAAATCAGGACAAGCCTGTTAAGTTCCTGCAAATTTGGATCATCCCATCTAAAAAGAATGTTAGTCCGAGATACGACCAGATCACATTAAATACAGACGACCGAAAGAATAAAATGCAACAGATTCTTTCACCTGATCCAGATGATGAAGGGGTGTGGATCAATCAGAATGCATGGTTTCATTTGGCGAATTTTGAAAAGGGATTTTCATCTGATTATAAAATTAGATCCGATGATAATGGTCTATATCTTTTTGTTCTAAAAGGTAAATTGAATGTTGAAGGTCAAGAATTAAATACAAGAGACGGATATGGTTTGTGGAGCACAAATAAGATCTCAATCACCGCGACCGATGATGCTGAATTTCTTCTAATGGAAGTCCCCATGTCCTTACCGGAATAATGCTAAATGAAAATTAAAATCCGTGATAATCCGTATCCCCCAATGCCTCGAATACGCATCAAGCTAAAATAAAAAATATTTCCCGTCCCCAACCAGTTGGGGACAGAAGCTATGTATTCAATTCTGTGAGATCTGCGAATACTAAGTGAATTTCTTGCAATAGCGTTCCATAACCGCAAAAAACTTAGATCAAAGTGATATCTGTGAGATCGGCGGGAAAAAAGAAGGTCAGCTATTTGCAAATACCTTAGATATTTATGATGAACATTTAGTTAGCTTGACGCGAAGACGACACTTCAGGATACGCGGTTAAAAAAAACAAAGACAATTATGATACAAATAGGAATTGACAGTTTCGCCGCAGTAGGATTAGAAAAGGATAGAAAGATCTCTAGGATGCAGGCTATGGCTGAGTTGCTGGAAAGAATAGAGCAAGCAGATAAATATGGCTTGCATGTTTTTGGGTTAGGAGAACATCATCGCGAGGAATTTATGGATTCTGCTCCCGTTACTATTCTTTCTGCAGCAGCCGCCAGAACAAAAAATATTCGGCTTACAAGTGCTGTTACAGTGTTGAGTGCGGATGATCCTGTAAAAGTTTTTCAAGCTTATGCCACCTTGGATTTGATCTCAAAAGGAAGAGCTGAGATCATTGCAGGACGAGGTTCTTTCATTGAAGCTTTCGCACTTTTTGGTCATGATCTGAATGATTATGATGATCTGTTTTCAGAGAAACTTGAACTGCTTTTAAAGATCCGAGACAATGAAAAAATAACCTGGTCAGGAAAATTCCGTCCTGCATTGAATGAGCAATCTATATACCCCAGACCGGTACAGGAGAAGTTGCCAATATGGCTTGGTGTAGGTGGAACTCCGGAATCTTTCATTCGTGCCGGGATCATGGGTCTGCCACTCATGGTTGCTATCATTGGAGGAGAAACACATCGCTTTCGTCCTTTGATAGATCTCTATAGAAAGTCAGCCGCAACTGCGGGACATGCTCCCGAACAAATGAAAGTAGGAATCCATGCTTTTGGATATGTAGCTGACACTACAGAAAAAGCTATTGCAGATTATTATCCCGGTCATGCTGCAAATATGACCCGCATAGGAAGAGAACGCGGTTGGCCTCCTATGACTACAGCTCGCTTTGATGCTCACAGATCTGCATTGGGTTCTATGATGCTTGGTGAGCCAGAAGAAGTAGCTGAAAAAATTGTTCGACACAGTGAGTCTCTGGGAGGCTTATCCCGGTTTACTTTTCAGATGGATAATGCAGATCTGACACATGATCAATTAATGCGAGCGATTGAACTCATCGGAACTAAGGTAATTCCTTTGATCAACAGATAAAAAAATTACGAATTACGAATTACGAAAGACGAATGAGGAATTTTGTTTAGCAGACACCCTCGGCGTCTCTGCGATTAACCTCTGCGCCTCTGCGGTTTCAAAAGGCAAGTTGCACTACATTTCTCTTTTTTATAACTTACAACGATGAATAAAGTTGCAATCATTACCGGAGGATCTAAAGGAATTGGCAAAGCCTTGGTCGATATTTTTATTGAGAAAGAATACATTGTTTTCTCTATCGCCAGATCTCATCAACAAACAGATCATCAAAACATGAAAGCTATACAAGCGGATCTGGTTGAGATCGATACAATCAATGCGCTGATGGATAATTTATTTTCCGAGATGGATCTATCAGCTATAAATGAAATAGTTTTGATCAACAATGCGGGCATGATTGGTCCGGTTGGAAATACCTTGCTTGAAAATATAGATGACTTGAAAAAAGTGTATGATTTGAATATCATCGCTCCGACAATGTTATCAAGAATATTTATACACAAATTGAAGAATTCTGATGCTAAAAAAACTATTGTGAGTATTTCTTCAGGGGCAGCAGCAAACCCTATCAAAGGTTGGGCAGCCTATTGTTCGACCAAAGCGGCCCTCGATATGCTGACAAGAGTTATCGCACTTGAACAGGCTGAATTGGAGAATGGGGTAAGAACTATCGCAGTTTATCCGGGAATTGTAGATACTGCAATGCAGGTTGAAATTAGATCAACAAGTAAAGAACATTTCGCGGATGTTGATAGGTTTATTAAATTTAAAGAAAATGGAGAATTACTTTCTGCAAGAGACAGCGCTGAAAAAATAGTTAAGATATATATGGATCCCGCTGTTGAAAATGGAACTTTAATTCGGGTGAGTTGATTATTTTACCCCAACCCCAACCCCAACCATGTCCTTTGATCTTCAACCTAGCTTATCCAACGAATTAATCAGAATAGAACCATTAAAAGAAACTGATTTTGAAAAATTGTATGCTGTCGCAAATGATCCTTTGTTATGGGAACAGCATCCCAATCCGGACAGATATAAAAAAGAAGTATTTGCAGTTTATTTTAAAGGAGCAATGGAATCCGGCGGTGCATTTATAGTATATGATAAAGCAAGCGGTGAAGTGGTTGGAAGCTCACGGTTTTATGATTACAACGAGTCAGAAAAAACGGTTTTAATTGGCTATACGTTTGTTGGAAGACCTTTTTGGGGAAAAGGGTATAATCCAGCTATGAAAAATTTGATGATAGCACATGCTCTAAAGTTTGTGGATAGTATTCTTTTCCATGTCGGAGCACTGAATGTTCGCTCACAAAAAGCAATGGGGAAACTAGGAGCAGTTAAGATCTCTGAAGAATTAGTTGAATATTACGGAGAAGGAAAAAAGTTGAATTTCATATATGAGATCCGCTCCTGATCATTAATTATCGGGTTGATTTTTTTCATTGTGTGATTCATTCTTTTTTATGTTATTGCAATCCTCAAAGACCTCTAAATTATACCCTATGCGGATCATCGTTTTTACACTTGTATTATTATCTTCTGTCTCTTTATTTGCCCAAGAGCCAATTAGTAAGGATAAATGGACTTATGATGTGGGGCTGGGTTTATTGAAAACCCAGTTCAAAAGTGAAAATGTTACAAATGATAAGACCCTGGACCATCAATCAAACTTGAATCCAATTATTGAGTTAACTATAACCAGAATCTTGAACCAAAATTTCGGTATTTTTTCAGGTATAAAATTCAATCAATTTTCTGATGAGAACATAAGTAAAGGAGTTTTTGTTTCTGAACGATCATACAAAGACCTGGATAATTTTAATTATCACCCTTATTTGGAAGCAGATTATACCAAAAAGAATCAGATCTCTGCTTTGTCTTTTCCTTTGGGAATTCGAGCAATGACAGGTACTCCGGACAAGACCAGATTGATTCTGGGCGCTGCACTTCAACCGACTTTAATTATTTCTCAAACACAAAAAAAAGAAGGGTTTTATGATACGAAAGGATTGTATCCAGATGACCAGTATTCTAATCTTTACTACTTACTCGATAATATCCCTAGATTGGGATACAAGCATTATATTTTAGCTGAAGAAACGGAACTTCATGCTAAGAATTTGATGATGAATTTTAATCTGCAAATAGGCATGAGTGCTCCTGTTGCAAAAGGTTTGGAGTTATATGTCAAGGCTCAATTGACAAGCTCCATGTCAGATATGATCAAAAAGGAATTTAGGGAATTACCGTATGAAAACTTAATTAAAGAAAAGGTTGATTATACCAAGACATCTTATGTAGGTAGTGGTGTTTCTGTTGGGATGATCTTCAGATAGAATAATATATTCCCTGCCTTATTCGGTATGCATTTCTAATATCGAACCACATAGAAACAGAGACACAAAGGTGCACGGAGAAATGCCTGAGCTGCTTTTTATGATTACTTTACTACCTGCAGTCTTCTCGTTGTAACTCCGGTTTCAGTCTTTATCTGAACAAAATAAGTTCCTGCAGAAATTGAATTCAGATTCATGTTATAGATTCCATTTCCAGAAATAAAAATAGAAATATCTTCCATCTTTTTTCCAATCATATTGAACAAAGCAATATCTGTAGATTGCGACTGCCCTATGTTTACAGTAACATTATTTGTTGCAGGATTTGGATAGATCAGCACTTGTTTCTTGTCTAATGTGTTTACACCTACTGTTGAATTTCTTACAACTTCGAAGTCATCAAACGAACAATTCCCAACTGACTTACTGTATTTGAACTTTAGATATTTACTGCTTTGAGAAATAGGTAATGAAATAAATCCATTTGCAACAGGTAGTGGTTTTATCATAGAAACCAATGTCATTGTCGTAGTGTCGGTTCCCTGATATACCAATAAGGCAGACAGCGAATCGATGCCGTTTCCTTTGATATAAAAACGAACAGAATCTCCATTCTGAAATTGTGGACTGATGATAGTAGCGTTATCAGCACCAAACTTATAACTGTTTGGCCCGCTTGGTCCTGATGCTCCCGTTCCGAAAACACTATTATAATGACTGTTGTAGTTAAAAACCCAATCTGTCGGCACTGTTGAAGCTATGCCACCGTATGTAGTGAAGTATTCTGATAAAATGATTGTTTGAGCATAGCTACTGCTTCCGAATAAGCTTAAAAAAGTAATTGAAATAACTGTAAGGGTGCGGCGGGATAAAAATTTCATAGTATAAATTTATGCTGCAAAGGTATACACCAAAGGCAGATATTTTTAACATTTTTTGGTGAAGAATCTATATTATTTATTTGTTGTTGGCTCTACCCATAAATACATCATAACTTCTTCTTAAGTTTGGAAGTAATGCATAGCTGCCTCTCAGTGAGGAATGTATTCCTTATAAGTAGTCAAGCCGGAATATGGCCAGATCTAGATCACCCCATAAGAGATTATTTTTTTTATAATTGCAAAGAAATCATTGTTGTCCGGAATAAATTTTAGTTCTTTATTTAAGACTTTTTTTAACCACAGGGTCCTCAGTCCCTCACGTGCGGGATCCATATTGATCTAGGCTCTAATGATGTGATTCCATTTTCGTGGAAAACTACTGGTATACAGAGAAAAAAGAGGTCGAATACCAAATTAAGTCCATTGAAAGAAAATTTCTCTTCAATCTCTGAGAACTCTGTGGAAATCTCAGTGACCTCTGTGGTAAAATTAGCACAGATTCCCCTTGTAGATAAGTACTTATGATGCAATTCGACAGGATTAGAAACCCGATTCCAGACAACAATGAAAAGAGATGAGAGATTTGAGGATGAATTCTATTTTTAAAAAAATACGATTTTAAATCACTGTTATCGACCTTAGTTTCGACATGTCAGTATTCTAAATTTTTCTTCGTATGCATTGTTATTCTTACCTTGCAGTATTAATTTTTCAGGAATGTTCGATAATCAGAAAACAGAAGCACCCCAATTGCCAAAGATCTATTCAGGAAGAGCGATCATGGCATTTTCGGTTTTCTTCGCACCTATCTTTGGAGGGATTTTGCTTAGACAGAACCTTGTTGATATAGGAAATAAACCTGCAGGCAATTTCATACTTACACTTTCAATTTTTCTATCTGTTTTAACGATGGTGATCGTGAGTAGTTTACCGCCGCAAGCTAGTCTGGTAGCTCCCTTATTGAATCTGGTTTGGGCTGCAATATTGGCTGAGTTTTTTTATAAAAAATTCTTTCCCGAACAAACGTATGAATACAAACCTATTTGGAAAGCGTTGATCATTTCAATACTTGTCATTATTCCATTTTTATTTCTTGTGCTTTCAGGTTCGGGAATTTAGATTGATAATTTGTCATCGTTGGTAAGTATAAAATCTTAATTGTATTTCTCACAGAAAGCGATTAATTTGCGTTAAGAAACTAGCAATATGAATCCTGTCCTTAGAAACACATTAGCAGTTATATTCGGCCTTTTGGTTGGAGGAATCACCAATATGGGGATCATCATGCTTAGCGGCTCCATCATTCCTTTGCCTGAAGGAATTGATCCCTCAAATACTGAAAGTTTGAAAGCAGGGATGCATCTATTCGGAGTAGAGCATTTCATTTTCCCTTTTCTGGCTCATGCCATCGGAACTTTTGTAGGAGCATATATCACAGCCATATTAGCTATTAGCCATAAGATGAAGTTTGCTTTGGGTATAGGAGCTTTTTTCTTTATAGGCGGGATAACTGCTGCCTCAATGCTCCCGTCGCCAATCTGGTTTATTGTTTTGGATCTTGTTGTAGCCTATATCCCGATGGGATTGCTGGCGGGTTCAATGGCTCGTAGCTAGAAATAAATTTATTCCCGGTTTATTTAAAACAAAAAAGCCCCGCTAGTGCAGGGCTTTTATTTTTGTGTTTTGATGATTACTTCAGTACCTGAAGGCGTCGTGTAGTAACCGTTCTATCTGTGTTTATCTGAACAAAATAGGTTCCGGCCGGTATTGAATTCAAATTCAAGCTATATACTCCTTTACCATTGTCCGTAACTAAAACATTACCCATGTTTTTACCGATCATATTATACAAACTGATCTCTACTTTTTCAGCATTACCTAAGTCGATAGAAACATTGTTTCGAGCCGGATTTGGATAAAGTACAATTTGTTTTTTCTCAATAGTATTAATAGCAGCAGGACCGTTCTGGATCACTTCAAAATCGTCAAAAGCTACGTTCCCAACTGACTTTGTATAAACAAAGCGCAACATGGTAGAACTGCTCATAAGCTTAAGTGAAATAGTAGTACCTGTATTTGAAATGGGCTTTAACATGGCAACCAGGGTCATGTTAAGTGTATCCGTACCTTCAAAAACACTAAGAGAAGAAAGGGTATCAGCAGAATTTCCTTTCATAAAGAATCTTACTGAATCGGCATTGTTGAATGATGGACTTGTGATTGTTGCATTATTAACTCCAAATTTGTATGAGTTTGGGCCACTCACACCTGAACTCTGGGTAGAGGTATAATTTCCATTGTAATTGAATATCCAACCTGCAGGAACAGCGGTGCTTGTGCCGTCATAAGCAGTGAAGTACTCTGATAATAAAAGAGTTTGTGCTTGAACCTGAAAGTTGTTCAGACTCAATATTACAAGGGTAAGGAAAGAAAGGATAATAGGGGAAATGTGTTTCATACTGATTTATTTTGATGGCAAAGGTAGTTCAATGAACGTGCCAATGTATCACATAAAATAGGTAAAATAGAAGAGCGGGGGAGCGGGGGAGCGGTAGAGCGGGGAAATCATATTACTTTTCTGATTTTAATTTTTTAATCATAAAAAATAAAGTCTTGGATATTTCCTCTAGTTGAGCATTCAAACTCAGGGCTTTTGTTTCATCTATCGAACCTTCTGCTAGCAAGACATCAAGTATAGCAGCACTTTCAAATGCTGAACCTCTTGACATTACAAAGAATCTGGCTCTATCGGCATTACTAAACCTGCTGCTTCCTTCGGCAATATTTAAAACTATGCTTAAACTTGCCCGTCTTAATTGATCTCTTAAACAATAATCAAGATCCTTATTCCTTATAAGAAAATCGTAAATTTCTTTATTCAGAAGCTTTGACTTTTCATATATAGCAACTGATTTAAATGCAAACATGATTCTCGCTTTATCTTTACTATTCTTAAGTCAAGACAAAGCCAAACTCCAAAAATCAGTATTAGAATATGTTGGCTTTTAAAAGTCCCAACATTTAAGAAAAGTGTATGCTCCATTTTAGATTCATTATTCAGTTTAAATTTATTCTGGAATTAAAACCCAATTGAATCCTATTAATTACACAAACTACCGCTCCATCGCTCCACCGCTCTCCCGCTCCACCGTTCTCCCGCTCCACCGCTCTCCCACTTCCCTACAGCCATCTTATAAAACTAAAAAAGGAGCAGACTTTCATCTACTCCTTGGTGTACCCAGGGCCGGGATCGAACCGGCACGACTCGCATCATCGGTGTTTGAGACCGACGCGTCTACCAATTCCGCCACCTGGGCATTCTTTCCCGAAGACTTACGGGGTGTTTTGAACCTCGTTAATAAGCCCATTGACTCATTAACAGGCTGCGAAAATACATAATTCCTCTATTCAAATTCAATTTTGCTATTAAATAAAATTTCTGCTCAAAAGGAGTGCAGAAAGCAATCTGATGATTAAAACCTGATTATCTGTTTATTAACAATGATAAGTTGCCTTGAAAAAAGCCTCAGGAATAATTTTGAGATGCCTGAAATATTTCGTTTCTTTGCGTCCCTTTTTAGCATAGTTTAACATGGACTCACAGATAAAGATATTTTCAGGCACCAGCTCTGAATACCTGGCAAAGGATATTGCCACTGCTTTCGGGCAGGATCTTGGTAGCTGTACTGTTACACGTTTCTCTGACGGTGAATTCCAACCATCATTTAACGAAACAGTTCGGGGATGTGATGTCTTTATCGTTCAAAGCACCTTCGCTCCTACAGATAATCTGATGGAATTGTTAATGATGGTGGATGCTGCCAAAAGAGCCTCTGCTCATTATATTACTGCAGTAATACCCTATTTTGGTTTTGCCAGACAGGATAGAAAGGATAAACCCAGAGTATCTATTGGAGCTAAGTTAGTTGCTAACCTGTTGCATGCAGCCGGAGTGACCCGCGTTATGACCATGGATCTGCATGCTGCTCAGATACAAGGATTCTTTGATATGCCGGTTGATCACCTGGAAGCAAATTCCATCTTTGTACCTTATATAGAAAGTTTGAATCTTGACAATTTGGTAATTGCGGCACCTGATATGGGAGGAACACACCGTGCACGTGAATATGCAAAGGTCTTCAATGTGGAAATGGCAATTTGTGATAAACATCGCAAACGCGCCAATGAGATAGAAAGCATGACCGTTATTGGTGAAGTTGAAGGCAAAGACATTATATTAATAGACGATATCGTAGATACAGCAGGTACATTGACCAAAGCCGCTGATCTGCTACTTGATAAAGGCGCCGCTTCCGTAAGAGCTTTCTGTACACATGCGATCCTCAGTGGTAAAGCTGTAGAACGTGTTGAAAACAGCAGACTTACCGAACTGGTGGTTACCGATACCATCCCTCTCAGAGCTCCTTCGACAAAAATTAAGGTGCTCTCATCAGCAGATCTCTTCTCCCAGGTCATACGTCGAGTATTTACCTACGAATCCATAAGTACCTTATTTGTTAAGGCCTAAATTAAAACTGAATTACCCTATTTCCTTAAAGAAAATGAAAGCTATCAAAATCAATGGCTCACTAAGAGAAAGCCTAAACAAGCAAAATGTAAAAGCATTACGCAATGCTGAAATGGTTCCATGTGTTATATACGGTGGAAGCGAACCAGTACATTTTTCTACTCCTGCAAAAGAATTCAAGAAATTGGTCTATACACCGGATGTATATACTGTAGAGTTAAATATTGCGGGTACAGAATACCGTACGATCATGCAAGACATCCAGTTCCATGCAGTTTCTGATGAGATTCTGCATATCGACTTCCTGATGCTGCAAGATGATAAAGAAGTTTTGATGGATATTCCTGTAAAATTGACAGGTACTGCTGTTGGTGTTCGCCGTGGTGGTAAATTAACCCTCAAAGCACGTAAGTTGAAAGTTAAGGCTTTGCCTGCTAACTTGCCTGATATGATCACTATCGCTATTGATAAATTGGACATCGGAAAATCTGTTCGTGTAAAAGATATCAATATCAAAGGTGTTGAATTAGTAGACGCGAAAAACAACGTTATCGTTGCTGTTAAGACTGCACGTGTTGTTGTTGCTGAAGAAGAACCGGCTGCAGTTGAAGAAGGTGCAGAGGGCGCTGAAGCGGCAACCGAAGAAGCAGCAGCTGAATAATTATATCCAAGCCCCATAAAGCTTGAAATATCTAATTGTTGGTTTGGGAAATCCGGGCGATGAATACGCCTATACCCGGCACAACATCGGATTTAAAATATTGGATGCCCTTTGCGGGGCGTCCAATATTGCGTTTAAGCAAGGCCGTCATGGCGATGTGGCTGAAATAAAACATAAAGGCAGAACGCTCATCCTTTTGAAGCCAATGACCTTTATGAACCTGAGCGGTAAAGCCGTTCAGCATTGGATGCAACAAGAAAAGATCAATCCTGAGAATCTGCTTATTGTTACCGATGATATTTCATTGCCTTTTGGGACTATCCGGATTCGTGGGAATGGTTCCGATGGAGGGCATAACGGTTTAAAAAGCATACAGGAACATCTTGGAAATGATCAATACGCCCGACTTCGTTTTGGAGTAGGAAACGATTTTGAACGTGGTCGTCAAGCTGATTATGTGCTTAGCGAATGGTCAACCCAGGAAGCACTTGCTCTCAAACTGCGTATTAAAAAAGCATCTGAAGCCGTCTTAAGTTTTGCTGCTATCGGCTTATCGCATACGATGAGTTTGTACAACGGGAAGTAATATTTGGGATCAAAGAGATTCCCATCAAACCCCATATTCCAACCCTTTTATTCCAATTGTAGATTCATCATCTTCAGGATCTCAGATGTAGGGATTCCAAAGCCAATTCCTTCAACACCCTTACCGAAATATTTTAAAGTTGCAATACCAATCACTTCCCCTTTTTCATTGATGAGTGGTCCTCCACTATTGCCGGAATTGATACTCACATCAGATTGTATAAAATGAACTCCATTCCACATTCTGAATCCGCTAATAATTCCCTTGGTTACTGTCTGGCCTAATTTCCTGTCCAAAGGAGTACCTATCGCCCATACTTCGTCACCTGCCTCCAAGGTTGATACGTTTTCAAAAGTGATGCAGCTTAAATTGTCCTGCTTTATTTTTAATAATGCCAGATCAAAATCACTATTGATCTTTACAACTTCCGCACTGATTTTTTTGTCCGAACCTATCTTTACTAAGATCTCTTTTGCCCCTTTTATCACATGGTGATTTGTGAGGATGTAACCATCTTTTGATATAATAAAACCACTACCAAACCCATCCGGATTTTCTATTGTAACTACTGCAGGAGTTATAGCTTTAAGCATTTCTTTGGTACCGGAAAATGACAATGCTTTTTCAGTTTTTATTTTCAACGGTGGACCTATGGTAGACTGTAAATAGTCATTTTCCAATTTCGCCAAAAAGCCATGAAGGGTATCATTTTGTAAGAGTTCCGCGTGCGCCGCTTCCATCATTTGATGTAATAGGATTTTATAGTTCTGCCCGGTACGCCAAAAGGTGGTAGTTACAGGGATGATTGCCAATATTTTTTTGGGATCTTTGATAGTTGTAATGTTCCATTCAATTTTTAGCATTACCGGACCAGAATAGTCACGGTAGAGTTTTCCATTTAAATCAAAAGCCATCTCATTTATGATAGGTTTCAAAATAATTTTGGGCTTATACAAATTGGTAATTGAAGAATCCTTAATATCCAGAAAAACAGCCTCAAGGAATGAATTTTCAAAAGGAGAAAATACTTGATTATTCATGTTTTCAGGGTAACCTAATAACCAATGAATGTCTTTTGCCCCCATTTTCCAACTGTTTCCGTTGACTTTGCCTATCTCTCTATCATTAGGGATTACTACTTTTGGAGTATCAATAGCTATGAAAATGCTATTTTCCACTTCGTCAAACTTCTTCTTCATTTTTAATGAACCCGCATAAGGCTCTTTTCCAGTCTTTGGAAAATTTGCAAATTGAAACAAGCATTCTCCACAGGAATTTAAGTTCTCAGGAAAACTTAATGGTTTTTTGGACCCCTTTTCAATTGATATAGTAAGCGGTTCATATCCTTCTTTTTTCAAAACAAATTCCGTATTTTCTTTCGCATTCTTAAAGTCGAAAGGGCTGGTTCCTAAACTTGAACCTATCAGGTCGTTCACTGATACTCCGATTGGAATTGTGGTGAGTGTAGGAGTTTGTGCTGCAGTGTTAGTGAAACCGAATACAATAAGCAAGCAAAGAAGGTATAGAGAAATCTTCATTGATTTGGATGATGGTTTTAATGATTTGAATGGTAAATGTATAAATTATAAATTGTTAGTTGTTTTACATTAATTTATTCATGTAATTAGCATCTTGAATAATGAGTTCAGGTAAGATCCGGTCTTCCAAAAAAACGAAAGTATTTAACCAATCCTATCAAGACCTATGAAAAAGTCATTTTTATTATTGTTGTTGACTGTATTGACAATGACAAGTTTTGCCCAGTATTCTGCGGTGAGCTATACCAGCCCTGAATTCACTCAGTTCAAGTCTACAAAGACTTTTGTTGTAAGAACAGGAAATGCCAAATTTGATACTGCAGTTGAAAGTGCAGTGAAGGAGAGTTGGAAAGTAACTCCGATTGACTTTATCAGTGGAGCTGATTTTAAGACTAAAATAAATGATAATTCTGCATCATTTATAACTCTTATTACTATTATACCAAGCGGCAACGCAAATCAGGCTTATCATTATCTGGCACTTTTGAATGGAGGCAAAAAGAATCTTGACAAGTATGGTTATAGTGATATGATTGCATACAGTCCGATCAATCATTGGTCAGATGAACCGGAAAATACAGATTGCGCATGGAGAGTTCGTAATATGCTGGAAGCTATGGTAAGAACTATGGATGTTGTTCAAAAAATGGATATAAAAGGCAATACTAAAAATATCGCTTTTGATCTGCAGGATGAATACCGCAAGAGTTCTCCTAGAATAAAAGAACGTACTCTGCTGATTGCAGAGAGCTCCATGTCAAAAGGGAAGAAAATGACCTCTAAGGAAATTGCTGCTCTTTATCCGTTTAAATTTGAAGTTTGTTCCAGAGAAAAGATAGAAAAAGCAATAGCTGAAAGAAGTACTGAATTTTATTATTATCAGCCATGTTATACTCTTAATAAATGCATGTTGGTTTTTGATCCCTCGAACGGTGAAGTGCTGTTTATGGAAAATCAGATTATGGGAATGTCTTTGAATAAAGGAAATATAGAGGAATTAACCAAATCTGTTAAAGGAATAAAAAAGTAATTCGAACCATATAATTAATAATTGAAGGTGATCTAAGTAGATCACCTTTTTCATTTTATGGAATGGCAGAATGTATTAATAGTGATTTTCATTTGGTTGCCGTGAGATAGCTAGCACCAAGCGTTATGGATAGAAGCGCTTTCCCAGAATGAATGAAACGAGAGGAGTGAGGGGTACAAGCGGAAAGCCGGGTGCCGCCTTTTGGTCGGCAGGCGCCGAATAGCCGTCCTTTTTATGCGGATGTGTTCAATTAAGTGTGTGATTTCAGTTTTCTAGTCCTAATCTTTTAGGATGAATGATTGCTAATATTCCCATTACTTTGGGATGTGTTCAATTAAGTGTGTCATTTCAGTTTTCTAGTCCTAATCTTTTAGGATGAATGATTGCTAATATTCCCATTACTTTGTTCCATGATTGAGGCTTTGCCCATTGCGACAAGCCACCACCACGAAGATCGGCCCAGCCATTGACAATTCTAACCGCATAAAAGCTGGACTTTTTATGCATCACAACAGCCCATACTCCCCCGACCAGCTTGCCCATTGCGACAAGCCACCACCACGAAGATCGGAACCCAAGCCCAAAATTCTAACCGCATAAAAGCTGGACTTTTTATGCTAAACTATACTCTGTCGTATCCTATTTTCTTCAGTAGTTAATACCTATTTCTACTTTATTTTTCAATGTCAACTCTTATTTCTGGAAAACATTCAAAAACAAAACAGGATCAAACTGAACAACAAATTGAACAGCTAATTGAATAGCTATACATTCCGGAATCAACTCTATTTGATAAGCTAGAGGATTAAATTCATATAATAAATCTTTATTGTCCGGAATAAATTTTAGTTTTTTTTATAAGACCTTCTTTTTAACCACAGGGTCTACTTAGTTATACCTCCTTTTTGATCGAGGCTCTTTTGTAGTGATTTCACCTCGTGAAGAATCACTGGATTACAGAGAAAAAGAGATCGAATACCAAAAAAATTTATTGAATGAAAATTACTCTTCAATCTCTTTTGTCTATGTCTCATATAATGCAAACGGATAAAGGTTATGGCGACTGTTACATATTGCTGCCCACTCGGTGGACTCTGTCGTAAAAATTAGAACAGTGTCTCCGCGTAGATAATTATTTATGATGCAATTCGACAGTAGTAGAAATCCCGATTCCGGACAGCAATGATTATAAAGTGATAATTTTGCTATGACCACTTTACCGCGCCACGGATAGAAGCAGTACCCCGGAGTGAGTGAAACGAACGAGGAGTACAAGCGGATAGCCGGGTGCCCGGACGAAGTCCGGGCAAGCGCCCAAAAGAAGAAATTATCAAGAATAGATACATTCAAAATGCGTATAATTTTTATTGCATTGAAATATTTTGTAATTTTTGGTTTTCAAATACTTAGTTCAATTTTTTAATTTTAATTTTATGGACTCTACAATCAAGAAAATCTTAGTACCTGTTGATTTTACAGAAACTTCTGATGAAGCACTTAGAAAAGCAGTTGAAATAGCTAATAGATTTGATGCCGAATTATTTATTCTCCATGTGTTGGAATTTCCGGGATATGCATTTTCAATTCTACCCGAATTACAGATTGATCCACCGGCGGAAAAAGAAGTAGAAGAAATTATTTTGAGAAAATTAAATTCGGTCAGAGATCAAATATATACGGATCATAAAATTTCACCAACACTGTCGATCAGTCGTGGTAATATTGATCGGGAAATTGGGATCTATGCAGAAGATCAGGGAATAGATTTGATCGTGATGGGGACACATGGGGCATCGGGATATCAGGAATATTTTGTAGGAAGTAATGCTCAACGCCTGGTGACTGTTTCAGAAGTACCTGTCATGACATTGCAAAGTGATTTTAAGAAAAACACATTCGATAATATATTAGTTCCGCTGGATAATTCATTACATAGCAGAGAAAAGTTTAATATCGCAATTGAATTTGCTAAAATATTTGGTTCTCAAATCCATCTTTTGGGCCTGCCTGATTCAGAGGAAAAAAAGGATCTTGCAAAATTTCAGATCAAGATTGAGTCAGTTGAAGCAGTATTAAATGCTTCCGGAATTAAATATCAAACACATATTGTAAAAGGAGATCATGTTGCAAAAGAAGCATTAGGATTTGCTGAAAAACATGACATTGATCTTATCGTGATCAATACAGGACATGAATCAGAGATCTCCGGAATATTCCTTGGTGCTTTTGCTCAGCAAATTGTGAATCATGCAAAAATTCCGGTTGTGAGTATAAAACATATACATGGAGTTTACGAGATCACAACTCCCGGATTTGGTATCCAATAAAGCTAAACCAGATCATTTCATGGCTTCAATAGAATGTTGAATGATCATCAGTTTGCCTTCGTCATTTATGATTCTAAAACTTTCCTTTGAGCTTATTTTGCTCCTATCTATCTTATAACTTAATAGCGTATATGAAGCCTGACCGGGATCAGTGTTGCTGCTGCTTTCAAGTAATTCAAAACTGTTAATTTCACCCATTGATTCATGTAGCTGCATCAGTTTTGCAGCTCTGTCTTCCTTGCTTTCAGAAGGATCATAATATTCCAAAGCAGCATCCCAGTTTTGTTTTTGCATTTCAGAAATGAGTGCGTTAGCGAATTCTGTGGCTTTATCAATATCCGGTGCAGGTGCTTTGCAAGCAGATGAAATGAGTAGTGCAATAACTACGATCGAAAATATTTTTTTCATGTCTTTTTTTATGTGGATCACGCAGATTTATTTTTGTAAAGTATTTATTATAAATGATACTTGCTACAAGTAATTAGTTTTTATCACGCAGATAAAATACTTTTTTTCTGTGTCTCTGTGTCTCTTTGGTGAAATTATTTTTTTCAAAACCAAACTCAAACCCAAACTCAATCTTCAAGCAAACCTAACAACTCTTCCAGATCCAGATGTTCCGTATACATCTTAATACTTCCGTCTTCATTCAAAGGCCATTGCTCCCTTGGCCTGTCCCAATAAAGTTCAACTCCATTCTTGTCCGGATCATCCAGATAAAGCGCTTCTGATACTCCATGATCGGCTACGCCTGTCAATGGATAATTGTGCTCATTTAAACGCTGTAATGCTTTTGCCAGATCTTTTCTTTCCGGGAATACGATTGCGGTATGGAACAAGCCCGGAGATTGAACAGATGCAGGTTGTTGTCCTTTGCTAAACCAAGTATTTAAACCAATGTGATGATGATACCCACCTGCAGAAATAAAAGCTGCATCCTTTCCATAGGTCGTTATAAGGTCGAACCCAAGTAAGCCGCAATAAAAATCCAATGAACGTTGCAAATCGGAAACCTTTAAATGTATATGTCCAATACGGGTATCGTCAGGGAGTTTATATTTTTTATTGATCATATAGAACAAATTCTCATTGCGAATAAAATTACAAAAAAAGCAGGGCATTGCTGACCTGCTTTTTTTATCTTATTCCTTAGTTAGAAATTACTGGCCCTGATGCCATGACAAGTCTGTCAAAGCAATTGTATATCTGTTTGGATTAGTTGAATAACGTATTGTATAAGATCCGGCATAATCTCCTGATTTTGCATAAGCTGCAGGCTGCCTGATCGGAATTGTTTCATCCGGATTGGTGCGAAGATGCGCCAGGGTTATCATGGGTTCATGAAAAATAAATTCCCCATCATAACTTCCATAGATAAATGTTTTTGTAAAGATGCCTCCATTGAATTCCGGGGCAAGTAGGTCTATCCAGTGAGCTCCCATTTGAGGTACACCTCCGGGGGTATGCAAATATACCGGTGGTCGGTACATCATTGCGGGTGCATTGGCAAATTGGGCCGAATCATTCGGGCCTATGGCCATCCTTTGAGCATTGGAAATGGTATAAAAGTGAAAATCGAAATGCGGGCTATCATAAGTTCCCGGAGGTTCATGCCCATGTGGATTCCAGTCTATCAACATATGCGTGTAAGTTGTGTTGGCTCCATGATTTGGGAATGTCACTACAAGTTGTACAGGTTCAGTAGGAAGATTATCCAATATTCTTGCAGAGAGATCTACCCCTACAGAGATCAGATTTCCATTTTCATCTTCCATAGAAAATGCCTTTAAGTTTCCTCCCGCAAATGGAATCGCAGGTCCGGTAAATGTCTTGAGTTTACCGCTTCTGCCCGATATATCATCACCGGATACGATACCGGGGTCAACGGTATCTTTTTGACAGGATGCTAAAGCCAATAGCAATGCACAGCCTAGCATACTAATTCGTTTAATGTTTTTCATAATTTCATGGTTTTAAGTCAATAAGTTACTACTGAAATGAAAAAATTCCAAATAAAAAGAGCAGGAAAACTCCTGCTCTTTTTATTTAGAATAAGGGATCTCCTTATTTACTGAATCATAAGTTTGCCATGCACCGGCTTTTTGTCCTGCATTCTCAACGTATAGATATACATACCGCTAGTGAGCGCACTGATATCAACAGATGTTGAATTGTTCATGTTTTTGATGATCTCTGTTGATTGAACTAATTTACCATTCATGTTATGCAGATCCAGCATAAAAACATCCATTACATCAAATTCATTTTGATCAAATGAAACAGAAATGCTTTTAGAAGCAGGATTTGGATATACACTTAATGAGGAAATCGCTGCTTCCGTTATTCCGGAAGGATTGAGGACAGTAATGCTTCCCATCATCGCCCCACTGTGTGGATCACAATGGTAATTGTAAGATCCTGCAACCGTAAAAGTAAAGGAGTAGGTCCATCCCGAACCAACATTATTTCCAAAACTAACCGGATTGCCCGGGAAGGTGCCCTGTGTCCCATTTACATTGTGGGAGCCGTTTGTATTGGTCCAAACCACCATATCACCAACATTGATGGTGAGTGTACTCGGTGAAAATTGGAACGATGAAACAGTTACATTATGCGTTTGTTGAGCATTTGAAATGAATGAAAAGCTTAGAAACACAAGAGAGAATAAAAAACTTTTAAAAAGTAAGTGAATAGGAGTAAATGTGTATTTCATAATTTATAATTTTAGTATATATAAAGATAATAAACTTTACATGAAATTGTATGCTGATGGCAATATATTGATCGTGAGTCGCATGTAAGTTTATGGACAATGCATTAATTGGATTAAATGGTAAATGATTCATTGATCACAGGCAGAAATAGTTCTGTTAATGGCTCACTATTAATGACCTAAAAAAGCAGACGATAGTGTTATTCTGAATCCTAATTATAGCCGGCGAATTGCTCTATTTCAATGGTGCGGGGAAGATATCGAAGAGCATGATTATCAAAATACAAATGTGATCCTGACAAAAAGGTCTTGTTTAATCAGAAAGGAGTGAGAATTAGTATATAGATTCTGAAATGATTCATTTGGAGTATATTCAACAAGCCAATTCCAATCCAAACAATACCTGTTTATTCAGTATCTTTAACGATTCTAATGTTTCCAAGTAATTATGTGATTTTCAATGTTGAATAAGCTTAAATATAGATTTCTTTCAGAATTAAACATAATTGGGATTATCATCGCGGTACTCTGCCTTGTAGGTGTCATGGGCTATTTGGCATTTACCAGTCTGAATACGGTTGTAATTACTTCTGAAAGCAAGGATCTGCCAAATCAGAAGATCGTATTACTTAAAGATGTATTTAGTGATATTTCGGATGCGCAAAGCAGTGTAAGGTCCTATGCCTTGTCTAGGGAGCAGTCTTCTCTCAGTCCATTCTATAATTCCGTAAAATCTATAGATGCTAAGATAGACCGACTGAAAGAAATGTATGAAGCGGATGAGCTCGGAACTTCACAGCTTGACTCTCTTCAGCTTCTCATAGAACAGAAATATGGGATCATGAATGAAATGTTAAAGCTTCAGAATGATGATAAGATCACGGAGTCATTGAAGCGCATTTCAAAAACCATTGAAGCAGAAACAAAAATTGAAAATGATACTGTAGAATCAAGTAATATCCTGGAACGCATATTTGGAAAGCCTACTCCCGATAAAAGTAACAATCATTTTGATCCATCGAAAGTAAAGACAGCGATTGCCCGGACTCGTGAAGAACAATTAAAAAATTTAAGTGATATCCGGACCCAAGAGCTGGAGCTTAACAGTAAAGATAAGCGGGTAACAGATCATATACGGATCATCCTTGCTGCCATGGAGCAAAATGAAACAGGCAATCTTACGCAACAAGCTCTGGTCATTGAAGAACAGGGTCGACAGACGGTATTGGCGATAGCCTGGTTCTCCATAGTTGTTGCTATGCTTTTATTCTTAGTGATCTATGTTATTCTCCGATATGTCAGAAAAAATCATGAGTTTAATATTGTACTTGATAAAGCCAGACATGAAGCCGAAAACCTTGCATTGGCAAAAGAAAGATTTCTGGCAAATATGAGCCATGAGATCCGAACTCCCATGAATGCGATATCCGGATTTTCAGCATTGTTAATGGATAAAGTGACTAACAGATCTGACAAAATGCAACTCGAGATCATCCATCGTTCTTCGGAACATTTACTCGATGTTGTAAATAATATTTTAGATTATTCTAAACTTCAATCAGGGAAATTAAAAGTAGAATTTACAGATTTTTCACCTTCAACAGCTATCGAAGATGTGCTTAAAATGTTAAGACATGCAGCACTCGATAAGGGACTTAAATTTAATTTTAAGACAAGCGAATTGCCGGCCTATGTAAATGGAGATTCATTGAGATTAAGACAGATCCTGATCAACATAATCGGGAATGCCATTAAATTTACGGATAAAGGACGTATTGATTTTACAGTTGAACATGTTTCTCGAAATTTAAAAGCAGAATTATTTTTTACAGTAAAAGATACAGGCATCGGCATAAACCCTGAAGATCAGGAAAGGATCTTTGATATATTTGAACAAGGTGGCAGAGCGAATATGGCGAAGTATGGTGGTACAGGTTTGGGCTTGTCGATCACTAGAGATCTGATACACTTGCTTGGAGGAAATATTGAAATTGAAAGCGAAGAAGGTATTGGCACTACCATGCGTTTTAATTTACAATTTGATTCAAGTCAAAAAGTTGATAGTGTAGAATCACATAACAAAGCTTCTGCTATTTCTATGTTTGCAGGGATGCGCTTTTTGATCGTTGATGATGAAAAATACAATAGGGCTTTACTTGTATCTATATTAGATAAATGGAATGCCGTATATGAAGAAGCGAATGATGGTATTGAAGTGTTGGATATCCTGGCAAGATCAAAATTTGATGCAGTACTTATGGACATAAGAATGCATGGAATGGGTGGACTTGAAGCCACGAAAATGATACGAAAAGATACCGGACTGATTGATCCTAACGTTCCGGTTATAGCAATCAGTGCTGCAACTTCAGAAGTTGAAAAAGCAGAATGCAGAAAAGCAGGGATAAATGCTTTTATTTCCAAACCTTTTTCTGAAGCAAAATTGAGAGAAGTATTGGTTTCCGTATTGTTTGTTAAAGATGACTTATTGGTAGTACCGGATGTGAAATCAAATGGCAGACGCGATAACTCTTCAGATATGTATTCTCTTGACGAGCTCAATAAAATGTCTGATAATGATCATATTTTCATAAGTGAAATGATCAAGACATATCAGAGTACTGCTATTGACTCACTAAATGAAATTCGTAATGGGATCATCAATAATGATTTGATCGTAATCTCGCATTTTGCTCACAAACTGGCCGCGCCAACACGTCATTTACATGCTAACAAAGTATATGAACTTCTAAAATATTTAGAGAATGCCACACCTGAAGATCTGGAATCCGGAAAGCTGAAAAATGTTTTTGGAAAATTGGAATCGTTACTGATAAAAATAATTGAACAATTGAATAAAGAGATCATTTCATTAGATCAAAAAACCGAATAAGTTTATGACAACATCAGAGAATAATTCATCAATGAAGATATTTGTAGTTGAAGATGATGAATGGTATAACAAATTATTGACACATAACCTTACACTGAATCCTGATTACGAAGTGATCAGTTTTTTCAGTGGCAAAGAATGCCTCAACAGACTAAATGACAAACCCGATGTGATCACATTGGATTATCGCTTACCTGATATGGATGGCAGTGATGTTCTGAAAAAGATCAAAGCAGAGAATCCCAATATTCAGGTCATTGTGATTTCTGAACAGCAGGATATTGATGTTGCTGTTGATCTGTTAAAACTAGGAGCGTATGATTATATCCTGAAAACAAATGATATTAAACAGCGCTTATTAAACACAGTCAATAATATTCGTCAGAATGTTTCACTCCAGGATCGGGTTGAGACGTTGCAAAAAGAAGTTTCCGGAAAATATGACTTTCAGAAATCCATATTGGGCGAAAGTGAGTGTATGGTACAAATCTTTGAAAGGATACGCAAGGCAGTGACGACTAATATTACAGTGACAATTTCAGGAGAGACAGGGACCGGGAAAGAACTAGTTGCAAAAGCAATACATTATACATCCGGGAGAGCAAATAAACCGCTTGTAGCTGTTAACGTAGCTGCTTTACCGGCTGATATTATCGAAAGCGAATTGTTTGGTCATGAGAAAGGTGCTTTTACAGGTGCAATGACCCGAAGGATAGGAAAGTTTGAAGAAGCAAATGGAGGCACTTTATTTCTGGATGAGATAGGGGAAATGGAGTTACCCTTTCAGGTAAAGCTTTTAAGAGCCTTACAGGAAAAAGAAATAACCCGGGTAGGAGGTACAGGAACTGTCAAAGTAGATTGCAGAATTATCGTTGCCACCAACAGGAACCTGCAAGCAGATGTAAAAGAAGGAAAGTTTCGTGAAGATCTGTATTATCGGTTATTTGGATTGCCTATTGAACTACCTCCATTAAGAGATAGAGAGAATGATATTTTGTTACTGGCTAACACTTTCCTGAAATCCTTCTGTAAGGAGAATGAACTTGCGCCAATAAAAATATCGGAGCCGGCTATCAAAAAGTTACTGAGTTATAACTTCCCGGGGAATGTTCGTGAACTGAAAAGTATCATTGAACTGGCTGCAGTTCTTTCTGACGGTAAAGAAATAGCTGCGGTTGATATCAGTCTTGATTCAGGAGCTGCGGGTCCTGACATTCTCAGAGATGAATTGACCATGAGGGAGTATAATCATAAAATACTGTCTATATATATGAAAAAGTACAATGATGATATTCCAAAAGTTGCTGAAAAATTGGATATCAGTACAAGTACTATATATAGAATGCTCAAAGAAGAAAATTCTGTAGAATAATCTTTTCAATTTGGCTGAATTATTCTCAATTTGATGAGGAATATTTTTTTTGCCATTTTGCAAAACGCAGATAAACAGGACTATACATATATTTATTTTCAGGGAACGTCTTTTGCCATGATAGTGGAAAAACACTACTACTCATGGAAAAGAATCTGGAGAAAATACGAATTGTAAACGTCAGGATTTTCTATTTCAAGATTTATTTGAATGTTTTTTTGGCAGCCTTTCTGAGCAGTTTTCAAGCGAATGCTCAAGACGAAGGTTTCCATTACGGAGGTAAATTTGGAATAGGAGAAAGCACGGTAAGCTCTAAATCATTTGCTACAGTTAATAGCAAGTTGATGTTAAGTGGAGGTATCACTGCAGATCATTATTTTAATGAATATCTTGGTTTAGGGATGGATTTTTTACTGATATCCAAAGGAGCCAAAGTAGATGGATTCGAAACCACCTATGACTTACTGGGTAATCCCAAGAACCACACCTATCAAAGTACATATCAACTGTTCTATACGGAGATACCATTGATGGTGAAACTGAGAGCCAATCTTGGAGGATTTTATCCCAAAGTATTCGCTGGTCCATCTGCAAATTTTAAACTTTCTGCTTCAGAAACCAGAGTGTTTGATGAACCTGAATATGAAGCGAATCATGGATATAGTCTTCAAAAGCTAGACAATACTTCTACTGCTGAATATGCGATGAACTATGGTGCAGGAGTCGACATTCCTGATCGGAATGACCGTGTGTACTTTGTTGAATTGAAAATTAGCAGGTCGATGAATTATTTTGCAAAGATCAATGCTCAGGAAGTTAAAAGTAATTACTATGGCATTTTTGCCGGATACAAATTTTAAAAACATTTATTATGAAAAAGCTAATTTATATTGCGCTGACCGCAATGCTATTTCCGCTCGGCGCCAGTGCTCAATTTGGATTCAGCTGGACTAGGAAACCGGTTGTAGTTGAATCTCCACCACAGACAAAAGTAGTGGTAACAGAATATTATTATTTCCCGAATCATTCAGTTTATTATAACATTCCATCTAAACGCTGGATCTATCTGGATCAGGGAAAATGGGTTTACGCAACTGTACTTCCTACAAGGTATAATGTGATAAGTCTTAACAACACACAGAAAGTAAAACTGGATTATGCAGGAAGCAGACCCTATATTTATTACAAGAGTCATAAAGCGAAGTATCCTCCGGGGCAACTTAAGAAAATGAATAACGCGCCGGACAACAGATCCAAATCTCCGGCAAGTCATCCCGGTAATCATCCCGGTAATAACAACGGAAAAGGGAAGGGTCATCAAAAAGGAAAATAGTAGTGGTGTATTATTTTGGGGAAGGCTGCCCTGGGTTGGGCAGCCTTTAATTTTATCCCGATAAATTTTCCTGAAAAGGAAATGATCATCAAAAAGAAAAATAGTAGTGGTGTATTATTTTGGGGAAGGCTGTCCTGGGTTGGGCAGCCTTTATTTTTTATGCGCCTGTTTTCAAAAATATTTTTCAAACCATAGTCTTAATCACCGCAAGACAATTTGAATTTTCAGTTTCAATTTATTTCATTTTGGAAGAAGGATTTTCAAAATGCTATAAATTTTGTGAAATATAAATACATAAACATTACAAATACAAATAGATATGGATTTGGCTTTTTGTTTGAAAACAAAATGGCATAATCAAAATCTATATCGTTATGAAAAATGTAAATTTTGTTTCAAGAACATTTTTGGCAGTTGGTTTTGTACTTGCTGCTAATTTGGTGAATGCACAGGAAGCTTCACCCGGTTTTAAACCTGCAGTTGATAATGCACATTATCGCACAGCAATAGGAGTAAGAGCTGGTGGAACATCCGGACTCACGATCAAACACTTTACCGGTAATTTCAATGCGATTGAAGGGATCATTGGCTTTTACCCAAATGCTTTGAGCCTAACTGCCCTTTATGAAAAGCATGCGGGAGGAAGTACTCCCGGACTACATTGGTACTATGGCGGTGGAGGTCATGTAGCAATTGAGAGTGGAAGATTTTATTCCATAAGTGATGGAAGAAGATGGAGAAGATATTATAGCAATGGTGAAGTTGCGCTTGGCGTTGACGGAATCCTTGGTGTTGAATATAAAATTCCTCCAATTCCTTTTGCAATCAGCTTGGATGTGAAACCATTTGTGGAAGTAAATACAGATGGAGGAGCCTATCTGGGACTTGACCCCGGACTGGGTATTAAAGTCACATTCTAATTGACTGCCGGAAAACAAACTTTGTGCTTCTTGATTTGATGCAGATAAATGTATTGTATTTGACGGAAAAGTGGACAGTAAACTGAAGCCGGCAATAAAAATTGAAAACATATTATTCATATAAAAATCCATATTTAAAATTAGGAGGAAATCAAAATGAAAAACACATTAAAAAACAATTTGGCCATTATGGCTCTTGGGTTAGGGATCTTTGCTGTATCATGCGCTGATAAAAAAGAACCGGAACCGGAAACATCCTCAATCGTTGCTGAAACGATGTTGCGCGATTCATTGGAAGATGTCTATATGGAAACACTTTGGGAGATAGACAGAAATATGCAAGTTGTCCAGGAAAAACATGGAAATATCCTGCTGAATTCGGATGGTAAAAATGAAGCAGAGGTTAATGTAAAAGAAAGAATATTGAAAAATATTTCTACAATTAATTCTTTGATGGATGAGAACAAACAAAAACTTGCAGAGATCCAGGATAACATTAAAAAGTATAAACTGGAGAATGGTAAATTGAAACGTCTTGCAGGCGATGCTGAAGAAAGAATTAGACTCCAGGAGGAGCAGTTAGCTTCATTAAAAACACAATTAGCCAACAAAGAATATGATATGACCGGCTTGCAAACTAAAATGACTGAAGTTGAAATGCGAAATCAAATGCTGAATGAACTCGCTGTTAAATATGATAAGGAGTTGAACACAGCTTATTTTGCACATGGAGAATATAAAGAACTTAAGAATAATGGTGTGATAGAAACACGCAGCGGTTTGTTTGGTGTAGTCGGAAAACCTGTAGTGAATGAAAATGCTCCGGAAAATTTGTTTACTAAAATTGATATCCGTGAAGTAACAACTATTCCCGTAGATTCAAAGAAAGCAGAATTGGTAACTGAACACCCTGAGACATCATACGAACTCAAGAAAGATGCAAATGGTAAGATCGAGTATTTGCTTATCAAAGATCCAAACGAGTTCTGGAGAATGTCTAATTATCTTGTAATGGTCGTTAATTAATAAGACAATTAGATCGAATCTTAGTATTTTGTTCTCCTGTCCGCGCATCACCCTTACCATAATTTACTTGGTTTGGGTGATGCGCTTTTTTGCTGGGAATGTTTTGATGTTTAAGATCGGATTTCTTTTTCATAACGAGAAATGTTTATCAAAATGTTCTTTTGGAATTATGACAAAATAATTTTAACCTTCATAAATTGCACTAAACTAATTAGTTATGATATGCGATTTTTGCGGCATGGATTTGACAGTATCATAGTATAATCTTTTAAAACCAAACGTTATGAGAAGTCTATTGTATTTAATTGCCCTTATTTTGATTATAGGATGGGTATTGGGAGCATTCATTTATTCGGCCGGACAACTTATTCATATTTTGCTTGTATTGGCTATCATCTCTATTATTCTTGGAGTAATCCGAAATGGGGTTTAGAGAAACATGGCGGACACTTTACGAGTTCAAGATGTGAGACCGGGCATGTATCAATGCCCGGTTTTTTTTTGAGAAAAATTCCTACCGCTTACTTACGCATTATGAAAACTATTTCGCAAAATGAAAATTTATTGAATTCCCGATAAATCGTAAGTGATACAAGATGAGTACAATATGATCGTGGCTCAGGAATTGAATTTGTATTTATAAGAAACTTAAAATATAAATCATTATGAAAGTAATTAACTTATTATCAGGAATAGCCGTTGCAGGTCTGATGTTGGTTTCGATAGATATCAAAGCTCAGGATCACTCACATGGCTTTAAACCGGTGGAAGACAACGCACATTATCGCACTGCTATTGGAGTACGTGCTGGTGGAACTTCAGGTTTAACGATTAAGCATTTCTTTGCCAACTATTCTGCTATAGAAGGAATCATAGGATTTCATCCAAATGCATTTAGTCTTACAGCTCTTTATGAGAAGCATCAAGGATTTAGTACACCGGGCCTTCATTGGTATTATGGTGGAGGTGGTCACGTTGCTTTTGAGAGCGGAAGATTTTATTCATACAATGAAGGACGCAAATGGAGAAGATATTATGGTGATGGAGAAGTGGCTTTAGGAGTAGATGGAGTTTTAGGACTCGAATACAAGATCCCCCCAATTCCATTTGCAATTAGTTTCGATGTGAAACCTTTCCTCGAAGTGAATACAGGTGGTGGTACATACGTAGGACTTGATCCGGGATTGGGAATCAAAGTTGCTTTTTAATTTATGTGTAAAGCAGAGTATTAATCTAAAAAAACAACGATGAAAAATATTAAAATCATTCTAATTGCTTTAGCTGTGACCTTCATATTCACAGCCTGTAAAAAGCAAAGTGGAGATGCAAGTATGACGGTTCAGTTGAAAGATGCTCCTGCCAATTGGGATGCTGTTTGGGTAGACATAAAATCCGTTGAGCTCAATTATTCAGGAAATACACCCGGTCCCTCAGGTTGGGTAATACTGGATACTAAGGCAGGTATTTACGACTTGCTGCAATTACAAAATGGAGTGGTGGTTATTCTTACTGATAACACGATCATTCCTGCAGGAAAAGTGAGCCAGATGCGATTGATCCTGGGTAGTAATAACTCTATCGTTATTGATGGTGTTACAAGCCCATTGACCATCCCCAGTTCGGAGAATACTGGGATCAAGATCAATCTGAATACAAATCTTAGAGCAGGATATCATACGGTTGTCTTACTTGATTTCGATGCGGAAAAGTCTATTGTGTTTGAAGGTAATGGTGGGATCAAACTCAAGCCTGTACTAAAAGTGGAAAATATTCATCAGAAATAATTTTTTAAACTAAAAATTGGAGGAATTAAAAATGAAAAACAAAATGAAAAACAACTTGGCAATAGTTGCTCTGGGGTTAGGACTGTTTGCAGTCTCATGCGCAGAAAAAAAGGAACCGGAACAACCGGTTGTGTCAACAGAAGCATCGGCTGATGCAGTACGTGATTCGCTGGAAGATATCTATATGGAGACCTTATGGGAGATCGACAGAAATATGGCAGTAGTTCAGGAGAAACATGGTAATATTTTGATGGGCCCCGGCACACCAAATGAATCTGAGGTGAATGTGAAAGAGAGAATCATACGCAACATACAAACTATTAATGCGCTGATGGATGAGAATAGATTGAAGTTGGCTGATATCCAGGATAACATTAAGAAGTATAAAATTGAAAATGGTAAACTTAAAAGACTTACCGGTGATGCAGAAGATCGCATCAAACAACAGGATGAGCAGATGGCTGCACTTAAAGTTCAGTTGACAAACAAAGAGTATGACATGGCAGGTTTACAAACAAAGATGAATGAATCTGAACTACGTAATCAAATGCTCAATGAACTTACTGTAAAGTATGATAAAGAACTGAATACAGCATACTATGCTTTCGGTGAATACAAAGATCTGAAGCAAGAGGGAGTGATTGAAACAAGAAGTGGTTTGTTTGGTGTTGTTGGAAAACCTGTAGTAAATGAAAATGCTCCGGCTAGTTCATTCACTCAAATTGATATTCGCAAAGTGACAAACATTCCGGTAGCTTCTAAGAAAGCTGAACTGGTAACAGATCACCCTGCAGAATCTTACGAATTCAAAAAAGATGCTAACGGTAAAATAGATTATCTAGTGATAAAAAACCCGCAAGAGTTTTGGAGATTATCTAATTATCTGGTAATGGTTGTCAATTAACCATTGACAAAGTATCAATAAAGTAATCGATGCTTTAATATCAACACATCACCCGTTCAGATCAACGAAACGGAATGGGTGATGTGTTCATACTAAAAATTCAAATTGTGAATAAACAATGGTCTGGTTAAAATATATTTTGATGAGAAACATCCTTTTTATAATTGCTATAGTGCTGATCATTGGGTGGTTCCTTGGACAATTCGTTTTTTTTGCAGGACAATCGATCCATATCTTATTAGTCAGTGCTATCCTGTTTATCATCATGGGTGTAGTTCGAAATGAAGTATGATCTTGATCAATGCTTGAAAAGTAGAAAAGGTTTTAATCACATTATCATCTATTAGAAATTTAACAATTAAAAAATACAAGTCATGAAAAAATTAACACTAAGTATATTGACGGTTTTTATGTCAATGACATTTCAACCAATGATTGGAGTAGCAGCGGAAAAAGAATCTATCGCGATTAGCTCCGAAACAAAAGAAAAAGAAGCTGCAGAAGCAGAAGTTTTATTGAATCGCCTCAATGAGATCAAAGCGATGGATAAGTCTAATTTGAGTTCTATGGAAAGGAAAGAATTGAGATCAGAAGTAAAAGTAACTAAGGAAAGACTTAAGGATATTGGAGGCGGAGTATATCTATCTGTCGGAGCAATAATAGTGATTTTATTAGTATTAATTATTCTTCTTTAAAAATTTACGATCATGGGAAACTTATTATATATAATCGCAGTGATCCTTATCATAGGATGGCTTATAGGATTTATCGGATTTCAAGCAGGTGGCCTGATTCATATTTTATTGATCATAGCTGTCATCTCAATCATTCTTCAAGTTATTCAAGGGAAGAGGCCTCTATAAATGATGCTTTCCGAATGAAATTATCTCCTATCATTTAAAAGTATAAACAGTATAAACAATTCAAAAATGAAATCTAGAACAATTGGAATTGTAGTTATGGTTATTGGAATAATAATGATGGTTTATACCGGATTTAATTATGTCACAACAGAAAGAGTAGCGAAGATTGGTCCGATAGAAATTAATCAGGAGAAAGAACATCAGGTACAGTGGACTCCAATCTTGGGAATAATCCTAACTGTTGGAGGCGTTCTAATAATGATATCAACAAAAAAAGATTAGAGACAAGATTCTCTGATCAAAAAATTTAAAATGATTTTGGATTAATGTAAATCCTGAATCTAAATCTAAACAAAATGAAACAATCTAACAGTACATTACTAACGAGATG
>JBBKWX010000059.1:0-6418 GCA_037969175.1 Bacteroidia bacterium
GTTTCTTATTAAGATGCAAAGTCAACTCCTTCAAAAGCACCAATCCATTGCCATAAAATTCATTGATCAACACAGGACTTCCGGCTTCTAAGGCTTGAATAGTTAAACTAATATCTGCATTGCGATCAAATAAGGCCAGTTGATCTCCGGAGATAATAGGTAGGGGTTTGTTTACTTCAAAATTTGCGCTCATTGCTTGGTTTAATTCAATATGAAAAAAGAATCATGTCTTTGATCCTTGTATATATCCATTTGATGGACAATATGGATACAAAGATACCTTATAAAAACCCATAATTAAGATAATCACGATCAATACCCTAATAAGCCGGCTAATTGTATAATGCTTCCACAGTAGGTAAACTAACAAATCACAGGGGTTCTTTACGCAGGTTGATCTGTATTGGAAAATCAGAAAATTCACAATTGGTAGCTTACTTTTAATAACTTAGGTCTTCGAAACGGGAAGCTCGATTATAAAAATGGTTGAGGTAATTTGAAAACTGCTTTTATAGACAAGTTATATGCTATTTTAGGACGACCAACAATGGCAATAAAACTAATCTTCATATTGACCCTATTCGCAACGGTAACGAGTTGTAACTATGTTGGACAAAATAAAAAACTTTCCAAACTCGACAGTGTAATGGTTAATCAAAATAGTTTGACCAATAATCCAGCCGACAATTCTGAAATTGTTGAAATAAATTGTGACTCTATTTATAAGGACAAAGGAATTTCAATAAAATTGATTCCACTTGACACGAATAAAGTTAGCGAAACTGAATACAAGTTTATATTTCTTACAATCAAGCAACAAAACGGACAAAGTTTTGAAGTTTTTCGAGACACAATAGAAAGCATAGTTCAAGAAGTTAAGTTTGTTGACTTTAACAATGATAATATCAAAGACATTCTAATTCAAAACATCTCTGACGTAAGAAGTAATTGGACATACAACTTATATATTGTTGACAAAAACATAAGCTTCATAAAAAAAATAAAAGGATTTGAAGAAATCAAAAACCCGAATTATCTACCAAAATATGACCTTATTGACAATATGGTTATGTCGGGTCGAAATTGGACAAGCTTTTATAAAATTGTAGGCGACAGCATTAAAGATTTTGAAATTGTAATTTATGACGGAGAAGACGAAAACGGAAAAGTTACTTATGGCGCAGACTACAAAAAAGCGTTGAAATATATTTTGACGAAATGAAAAAAACAGCATATAACACACGTTTGGCTAAAGTGGCGGTTCAGTGCTCCGCAGACACATTTGTGGTTAATCAAAGTTTGGTTCTCCGCATCAACATTTTTGGTAAAAATAGCCACCTTCGCAAAGCCCAAAACAGTTTGCAATTAATTCTTATTCCATGAAACAAATACTATTTTTCATTCTCGTGATAATTACATTAGAAAGTAAAGCACAAGTTCAATTTAGTTCCTATGATAATGAATATTCAGAGTATAAAATAGGGACAATATTTATTAGTACTCTTAATGTTACTCTTACGTCTTTTAATATAATAAATTTCAATAATGAAAATAAACAAAAGCATGATGCAATTTTTGGGATAATAATGGGGTTAGGTCAATTCGCATATGCATTTACCAATCCACAACATGACCAGAAACCGGAATTAAGTTTCATCAACTACTCACTAGCTACAACTTCAATTATGGTTTCATGTGCAAGATTAATCAACCCTCAACCAACGCTTAATCCATCCGTAAAAATATTTTACCCTTTTGATAATAAAGCACGCATGAGCTTAGGGTTCAGTTTGAAGAAAACTATATAAATAGCCCTAACAGTAACTTGATCCGTATGAGAAAATTATCAGGAACAAAACCCAAAACCGATATGGCAAATTAAACAAAATGAAAAAAACAATCGATTTTATTCTGAGCTTATCGACTGCTTTTTTTAAGCTTGGGGTCAGCTTAGCAAAGAGACAGATAAGAATATTTAGGATAGTTAAACTCATTTTCTAATTAAATCCTATAGATGAATTTCAGATCCCATTTTTTTAGTATTGTTTTAGGAATACTTTCCCCGGTCCTTCTCAAGGCTCAGACCAATGAGTTGGGTATCATTACCGGTTATGGAAAGTCTACCATACATCCTTATGGAATAGAAATGATCAATCCATTTTCTTCAGGAATTGATAAGCTGGATGTTTATCAAGTTGGAATCGGATACTATGTAACTCCTGCTAAAGCGGCTGTGACATTTCAATATGGATTGCAGTATTTTTTGAGAAGTAACAGTGAGATCCGATTGAATAATATTCGAATTCCTATCGGTCTGGAATTTCATGTGGGAAACAAAATCCGATTTAATTTCGGTGGAGGACTCTATGTCGGATATCTGTTTGCTTATCAGGTTCCGGAATTATATTTTGTGCATATGAATCTCAGATTCAGATTCCAGAACGGGCCTTATCTGAATACGGGATGGGAATTCAAATTTGCGGAAGTTTACTCTGTAAATTTAAGTTACCAGGTAGATAAGGATATAAATGAAATGTTTATCCAGCATGTAAGCTCCCCCGGGGGATCCCCATATACCCTTGCCGAAACAGGCCATGATGGATTTATTTTTCTTACTTTGAAAAAAAGTATTCAATAAAAAGATTACCTAGATTTCAAGATATAAGAAAGCTAATTAAGAAAAATAAATCTACCCTAACAGGGGCTGGTATCTATGCATACCCGTCAAGCTAAGAAATTAAAAAAACCGCAAAAAATAAATTAGAATAAGACCAATAGGCAAGTCCATTTTAGAGAACGTGAATCTTCATCATAAATATCTAAGATATTTGTAAATAGCTGATCTTCTTTTTCCCGCAGATCTCACAGATATCACTTTGTTCAGCGTTTTCTGCGGGTATGTAACGTTATTGCAAGAGATTCACTTTGCATTCGCAGATCTCACAGAATGGAATATATAGCTTCTGCGTGATCTGCGGGAAATATTCTGTATTGCTAGCTTGACGCGTCTGCGAGACTTCGGGAGCAAAGTCAAAAACCGTTAGAAGGAATAAAAATTTTGAAAGCAGAAGTAAATGAAGGTGTATCCAGACAAAGAATACGTGTTCTGAAATGATAATTTTTAAACCAAGAAGAGAAGCAAGAAATTGTCTCCCTTTTTAGGTTCCTCGCAGATAAAACTAAATGGAATAATAAGAATCTGCTGTATCTCATTTAAGTTCTTTTATGTTAAATCAAATAATGAGTCACTGACAATCAATCATAAAAGAGAAATATTTTGAAAGAACGCTGATATTTAAAAGATCATAAATTGGTGCAAATAAAAAGATTTTGAGTAATATTATGCTTCTATAACTCATCTTTCCCAAATCATCCCTGGATTTTTAATTATTATTTATTTTTCTTTTATGAAAAAAGGATTCCTGTTATCCCTGTTATTTTTATTTTCAATTCACACAAGCATTTTCTCACAAACCAATGTCCGCCTGGTAAAAGATATCAGTCCGGGTTTTGATGGAGGTGGTTTTTATGATCCGATCTCATTGAATGGAAACATGCTTTTCTTTGCCAGAGTTCCTTCCTCAGGCATGGAATTATGGTCATGTGATGTTAACATGCAGGTTAATATTGTTAAAGATATTTATCCGGGATCTTCTTCAGGAATAATGGAAAATGATGACTTGCGTTTGAAAGGAGTTATAATGAATGGCATTTATTTTTTCCAGGCATCCGATGCTGGGAGTGGATTGGAATTGTGGGCTAGTAATGGTTCGACCCTTGGTACCGGCATGGTAAAGGATATCAATCCGGGTGCAGGAGATGGAGTTCCCATTCAATCTGATACAAGAATGGTAACCATGAACAACAAATTCTATTTTGAAGGCAATGACGGAACACTGAACGGTTTATGGAAAAGCGATGGAACAGGATCAGGAACACAAATGGTGAAAGACTCTTTGTTCTTGATCAAATATCCAATTGTTGTAAATAGTATCTTATATTTCTCTGCTTATTCTTCCAAAACTTTAAAAACAGATCTTTGGAGAAGTGATGGCACGACTCAGGGAACCTATGAAGTGCATCTAAATGCCAATGCCTGTTGCGGACTTCAACCACTTTATCTTGAAAATCTTAATGGACTTCTGGTGTTTAGCGGTGTTGGCGACAATGATGGCAGAGAGTTGTGGAGAAGTGATGGAACTGTATCCGGAACAACTATGATAAGTGATATCAGAACCGGCATTCAGGGAAGTTTTCCGGAGCGTCTGACAGCAATAACCGGATTTTCTACATCTCTATTTTTTATAGCTGACAACGGAACCAATGGCAGGGAACTATGGATAAGTGATGGAACCGGACCAAATACGGTAATGATAAAAGATATCAATCAAGGACCGGGAAACAGTAATATTGATACAATAGTTCACACCGAGAAATTTGCTCACATAAATGGTAAAATATTTTTTAGTGCAGATAATGGAATTCATGGTAATGAACTTTGGATGACTGATGGCACTCCAAATGGTACCCTGATGAAAGAAGATATTAATCCCGGATCCGCTTCGAGCTTCCCGCAATCTTTTTATAACCACAACGGATCAATGTACTTTTCTGCTGATGATGGAGTTTGGGGTCGTGAACTATATGAAACCAATGACATTGCGCTCGGTGCATTGCTACTGGAAGATATCCGACAGGACGCAGGTGGAAGTTATCCCACCTTTTTTGCAGACCACAGTGGTTTGCTTCTTTTCGCTGCCGATGATACTTATAACGGATTTGAGATCCGTGCATTAGTTCCAAGTTTTAATTCAAGCTGGACATCTTTGAACACGGGAACTGTAAATGCACTGAACAGCATTTTTATGCCACCATCAACAAGCAATGTAATATTCGCTGCAGGTAATAATGGGGTCATCTTAAAAAGCAATGATAACGGCAACACATGGACAAATCAAAACAGTAGTGTAAATAATGCTTTGCGTGCAATTTATTTCACGGATGCAAATACAGGTTATGTTGCCGGAGCAAGTGGAATTATTTTGAAAACTACCAATGGAGGAATTAACTGGACACAACAATCAAGCGGAACAACATTTTTGTTGCGTTCAATATATTTTACCGATGCAAACACAGGATATATTGTAGGTTCAGGAGGAACCATACTTAAAACGACAAACGGAGGAGGTACATGGAACGCGCTATCAAGCGGAACTACTTTGTCGCTGACATCGATCCTTTTTCAAAATCCAAATACCGGTTTTATTGTTGGTCTGGGAGGAACCCTGCTCAAGACTATCAATTCAGGTTTGAATTGGACAGTACAAACAAGTGGAACAAGTACCAACTTGAATTCTATTACATTCAATGGCCCTGATAAGGGAATGTGCGTTGGGAATAATGGTGTGATATTAAAAACAATTGACAGTGGTCAAACTTGGAATACACTTAACGCTCCCACAGCATATCCACTGTTCAGTATAATTCCTACCGGTCCGGATACTTTTATAACATCAGGTGGTAGCGGTATCATATTTAAGACCACAAACGGAGGTACTTCATGGATTGAAGAGGAGAACCTCACATCACAAACATTGAACTCGCTTCGTTTGATAAATAATGAAATATTTGCGTGTGGAGGTAGTGGTAAGATCATAAAGACATATCAGGGAAGTCCAAGCTATATCATAGATACAGAGGAATTCAAAGCGGGATTTATAGTATATCCAAATCCAATGCAGGATGAAACTACAGTTCTCATACTACATGATCAAGGTTTAGAAAATGCGGATATGACAATCTATAATTTTCTGGGAGAAGAAGTACAAAAGATAAAAAAACTTAATGGTAACAAAGTTACATTTGAAAGAGGTGATCTGGCATCCGGTATGTATTTTTTCAATATTACACAAAGATCCAAAAGTGTTGCAGCAGGCAAATTTATTGTCAAATGATCAAACTTAAAATGATCAGGTGATTGTATATTAAGACTTAAGGTTTTATCTATCGTATCGTTTTCTGCCGATATTGAAAATCATATTTCGGATCACTACTGTCCGGAAACGGGTTTCTATAATTTCGAATTGCATCATACGTATTTATTTATATACAAGGGGAATCTGTGCTAATTTTTACCACAGGTCTCAGAGATTTACACAGAGTACTCAGAGATTCAAGAGACATTTTCTTACAATGGTTTTTATTTGGTATTTGAACTCTTTTTTCTCTGTATACCAGTGGTTCCCCACGAAAATGAAATCACATCAAAAGAGCCTAGATCAATATGGATCCCGCACATGCGCAAACGCGTCAAGCTAACAGTAGAGAATATTTCCCGCAGATCTCGCAGAAGCTTTTTATTCCATTCTGTGAGATCTGCGAATGCAAAGTGAATCTCTTGCAATAACGTTTCATAACC
>JBBKWX010000060.1:0-6060 GCA_037969175.1 Bacteroidia bacterium
TAAAATCAAGAATGAAAGAATTGGGTATTAATCCATAATCAGCATTATTATATTTCAAAATCAATTCAATAAAATAAATAACTAACTATAATACATTTTTATGCGCGCTCTAATATTAGGTATACTGTTCCTGCTAGGAAGTTATACCGCAAAAGCACAATATCAAAATATTACATTTAATTATGAAAAGAGTTATTTTAATGGATCTCTTCCTCTTCCTGCAGAAAAGAAATTTATGGTGACCGGGAATGTAAATCCAAAAGTACAACTCGTAGAAATCAAGATTTATCGGGACAATATTGATGATGAACCGCTTTATTCTGCAAATTGGAAAAGGATTTACGGAAATAATATGGCAAGTTTTTCTGTTCCCGTCAATTATGTACTTAGAGGTAATTCTGATTATACATTTGTTGTTAATTATTTTGAGCCCGCTGCCCGTAATGAGAGAGCAGCTCTTATGAAATCAATTTCAAAAGGACTTAAAGCATATATTGATCAATCAATTGAGATCTCAAACAGGAATGTCAGGCTCAAAGAGAATTATAAGGTTATAATGTCCGACCTGAATACAATAGTTAATTCAGGAATGGGAAATTATAAAAACAAGAGCAATATTTATTTCAGCGGATTTTCTGATATCGTAAAAGCCAAAGTAAAAGAAATCGATAATGCCAGTCTCACAAAAGCTGCTTATGTTGTAAAGACTGCACCTGAAGAAGAGAAAAGAAGTATCAAACAAAAATATATTTCCAAATTATTGAATGATCTGTTGGATCTGACAGTGTCAGAAGTTTCCCAGGTTATTAATACTGAATTATTGGTGATCACGGATTCTAGAATTGTCCGTAATTATCCTACTGAAAAAACGATCAATACGATAGCATTAAATGCAGGTTATGGTGGAGTATACGATTCAGGTGAGATAGATAATTTAACATATGGCTCAGGGCCATTTGCGGGGCTTTCATTTTCATTAGGTAAGAAAGCTTTTACTTCTCCATTCTGGAGCAGGACTTCGATTTCAGCTGGGGTTTTCCTTACTAACCTGGATCTTGGTAATGGTAAAGAAGTTTCCGGACCCTTGGTAAACCGGCCTTTATACTTAGGGTTGGGATATAAGGTGCTGCGCTTCGTGAGATTGAATGCAGGAATGACTGCATTGCAGCGTGGTACAACTTCATTTTCGGATTTTAATATAAACAAAGTGTATACCCGTCCATATATTGGAGCGAGTATTGAATTTAATTTGTGGTTGGGACTTGATAAATAAGGAGCATATGAAACATCAAAACAAATACTGGATCTTACCGGTGTTACTGATGATCTTCAGTATTCCCGGCTTATCACAGCAAAATATTTACAAGTGGAGAGTTGGTATAACAACTGGCCTGATGAATTATAAAGGAGATATAGAAACGAAATATTTTCCTAATTCATTCGATGATCCGATGTTTGATAAGTTGTCTTATTCTTTTGAAATAGAAAGAAAACTTAGCAAATCATTTGGATTGCAAGCTTCGTTTCTTTACGGAACTCTTACAGCAAATGACATCAAATATAAAAGTGATGGTAGTGTTGATGTTGTAAACTCTAATTATGACCGGGCGCTGAATTTTCAGTCAGACATTCGTGGTGGATCTATCAGAATGATCTATCATTTTGATAACAATAAAATACAATCCTGGAATGCACGGCTATCCCCTTATTTGTTTGCCGGATTTGGAATAACCAGATTTGATGTATTTGCGGATCTGATGAATAAGGATGGCGATTTCTATTATTACTGGAGTGACCATACTATCCGTGATCTTCCTGAATCTCCCGGCAATGCAAGTGTTTCCAATATCATTGAACAAGACAAACAGTATGAGACTAATTTAAAGAATCTAGGTACTGAAAATGATATTGCAATTCCGGATCAAACATTTAATATTCCATTTGGCTTAGGATTAAAATATCGGTTATCAGAAAGATTCAATTTGAATTTACAATTTGATGCGAAATATGCATTCAGTGATAAAATAGATGACATCAGCGGAAAGTACAGAACTTCATATAATTCCTTGTTCCAGGAATATGCCGCAAATCCAAATGGAAGTACTGAAACCTATAGAGGAAATTCTGATGGAAAAAATGATATTTATTTTTATGGATCAATAGGATTACACATCAATTTTGGAGAAAAGAAAAAACCATTCAAGGTATATCCTTATTATAGTGATCATGGTCAAGTTGCAAGAGTTACTGAACTCGAAACAACCGAGAAGAAGATTATTTTCAGGGGAGATTCAAATGAGATACAAGAATTTAAGATCAGTCCGGAAGATACATTAACAATGCACAAAGTTGGGGGTGGATTTGAAAGCGTCGATACCCTGGATGGAATGATCATTAAAAAAGTGATTCGGATTGAAAAAGATAGTTTAGCAGGGGATACTTCAGGGACAAAAAAAATAGTGATCCGGAAAAAAATTCAGAATGGAGATTCTCTTATTGTTGAAGAAAGAGTGATGTTCATTCCCGGTGATAGTACTATCAGTGATTCAACTATGATGTGGTTCACAGATTCCGGAGATTCTCTGGATATTTCTGATATTGAGATTGAAATGGAATCGGTACATGAAGAAGTTGAAACCAACATGGTCATCGAAAAGAAAATTAGTATTGGGACTAGAGACAGCTTGGTAGTTATCAAGTTCAATGGAATGGAAGAAGGGGAATTGGAAATTGATCCAATGATATTTAGACAGAGTACATTGATGAGTGATACAATCGCTGATATGCGTATGAAGTTGGATCAGCTCAGAATGGAAATGGATCTGCTGAAACTGGGTATGATTGAAGATACTTCAAAAGGCAAGAAAATTATTCCACCTTCTTCATTACGGGATTCTGTTTTAGTTAAAAAGACTATTTCTACAACGAGAGATACAATACTAAAATCTAAAGTTGCACCGGATAATTTGCAAAAACCAAAAAGTGTTATTCAGCGTGATACTTCTTTGATCAATGATAATACGAGAATCAGAAAGCAGTTGGATGAACTCAGACAGAAGAATACAGAGCTTGAAAAAAGAGTTTCGACTTCACCTGTTTCTGTAAGAAGGGATACTGTTGTTGTTATCAAAGAAGTCCCAATGCCAATGGATCGGAAAACAGCTGATGAAGCATTGCAAAACAGGATAAGTATTCAAGATGACAGGATCAGATCACTTGAAGGAGAAATACGAAATGTTAGACAATCACAAAATCAGATCCCTGTTCAACCGAATATCAATATTACTCCTCAATCGAATAACGCAGAGCAGGAAAGACTGCGTAAACAGGTTGACGATCTAAACGCAGAACTTGCGTTGTTGAAGACAGTGAATGCTGATACAGCGACTAAGGATAGTATCCGGTTGACTGCAACAGGAGATACAATCAGGGTTATCAAATCAATTCCTGTTTATCAAGAATTGGTAAAAGCTGAAAAGTTAAAAGAACTTGAGATGAGATCTGCTTTACAACAAACAAGAATAGATAGTTTGCAAAATGTAGTTCGAAAAGAAAAAGAATTATCGTTAAAAGGCACTACCACTAAAGACAGCGTTGCCATAGCAAATCTAAAAACTGAACTGCAAGATCTGAAAGAACAATTGAAAAAATCGCAGGAAAAGAAACCGGATGTAAAACCACAGGAATTGTCTCAAAAGAATTCAGGATCCGAAATAGAAAAAGTGGTGATTTATTTTGCTTCAAATAGTTCTAAAGTAATAAGCAAGTATTATCCGGAATTAGATCGGATTTCAACGGAGTGGAAGAAAGACAGAACTATGAATATTGTTTTGAGTGCATTCACTGATGCTTCGGGAGATCCGGGTTACAATAAACAACTTTCGGATAGAAGAGCAAATGCAGTTCGCAGCATACTCATTTCAAAAGGCATTGAAGCAGGAATGGTTCATATAAAAGCTTTGGGCGAAAAAGATGCGGAAGAACAACATGATCCGAATTCTAGAAGAGTTGAAATAAAATTCACACAAATAATCGAATAAAAAATTTATGGATGAAGAAGTAAAAAGTAAACCGGGAATGTTGAAGCTAGGTAAAACAGGTTGGATCATTACTATCAGTCTGCTAATAATTGGAGGATTATTGTTATGGAAAAACATATCCGAAAAAAGGTTGGTGAAAAACTATGCCGAAAAAGAACAATCCATTATTGAGAAAGCAAATCTGCAACTCAAAGCAAATAGAAGTCAGACCATGGACCTGGTTCATATGACATTGGTTTGGGCAATTCGATCAGAGATGTTGAGAGGAAATATGGAAGCAGTTGATCAATATATTATCCAGTTTGTGAAGGAGAAGGATATTGAGCAAGTATTATTAGCTGATCCATCCGGAAAGATATTGTTGAGCTCGGATAAAAAATTGGAAGGAAAAACTTTTTCTAATTTTTATCCCTCAATAATCCTGGATGCAAATAAAAGTATGGTTGTTGACAGAGACAGTACATCCATTTATGTTTTTGGACCCGTCATGGGACTCAGTAAAAAGTTAGGTACTTTATTATTTATTTCATCAGCTAAACCATTCAAAGGAGAATAAGGCTTTCAGCATTTAAGATCTCTTCGAATTATTTTCGGAGAGATTTTTCATTTTCGTACCTTTATACCTGTGAAATCGAGCCTTTTATTTTCAATATTTCTATTTGTAGTTATTACCAATGGCTTTGGGCAACGAAATATTGATCCCCCGGCAATGTTGGGAAAGGGAATAGTATTGAAAGATCTGAGCGGTCAACAACATGAGATGGATAAGCTTGTGGATAATAAAGCTGTGGTCTTCTACATGCTTAGCCCTGACTGTCCGCTTTGTCAAAGCTATACATTGACATTTAATTCATTCAACTTGAAATATGGTAGGCAAGGTATGGTCTCTGTAGGAGTTTTCCCCGGCAAGTTATACAGCAAAGAAGAGATCATTGCTTTTAAAAATAAGTTTAATGTGAATATGTTATTAGTATTGGATCCTGATTATATATTAACAAATAATTTACGAGCTTCCGTCACACCACAAGCATTTCTTTTAGGTAAAGGAGGCAGCATTGTGTATAGTGGACGGATCGATAATTGGGCTTATTCACTCGGGAAGACCAGACAAAAAGCAACGGAACATAATTTAAAGGATGCTATAGAATTGGTTTTGGCAGGAAAAGAAATAGTAATGAAACGAACCAGGGCTGTAGGCTGTATCATAGAATAAGTTTATGAAGAAGATCGTTATTGCTGCTATCTTGGTCCTTATCACCGGAGTTTTGTGGTATATTTTCATTGAACCGAAAAGCAAAAAAGAGTCTCTTGTTTTAACGGAACTGAGCTTCCCAAAGCATATAACCTTCAACGAACATATAGCAAGTGTCATTCACTTAAATTGTACTCCTTGTCACCGACCCGGAGAATCTGGACCCTTTCCTTTGATCACGTATAAAGATATTATCCGGAAAGCTAAAACGATAGTTAGAGCTACACAAGATGGAATAATGCCTCCCTGGCCGGCTGATACTTCTTACAGCAGATTTCTAGGCGAGCGATTTCTTACCGTTTATGAAAAGGAATTGATCAAACGCTGGGTGCAATCCGGAACTCCGGAGGGTGCAGATTCATTGAGACCGGATGAACCTGTTTTTCCGAGCGGATCAGAATTTGGAACACCGGACCTTGTTATAAAGATGCCTCATAAGTTCAAGATCCGTGGCAATAACAGTGATCATTTCATTGTCATGAAATTACCCTATGAAATTCCAAGTGATACGTTTGTCAGGGCGATAGAATTTGTTCCGGGAAACAGAAAATTGCTTCATCATATGAATGCACATTTGATCTCATTTGACCCGGGTAAAAAGAAGAATGTTTTTGATGGAGATATGTCTGCTGATGAAAATGAATTTGATCCGGCGGAGATCCATAAAAAGCTGGGTTTGTTGCATGATGATGGAACATATCCGACAATGACCCCATCTGTGAGTAATTACCTGCCCGGGGTTCAGCCGGTGTTGTATCCCGCCGGAAT
>JBBKWX010000061.1:0-13021 GCA_037969175.1 Bacteroidia bacterium
ATGAGGTTAAGATACGCATTCTGAAAAGAAAAATTCAAATTAGATATTGAACTCTTTTTTGAATTACATTGTAAATAATATACAATTTAGTACTTGGAAATACATCTAGCCATTTAGTAATATTATACACTTAATCAATTATTTAAATGGATCATTTTATATTTTGTTTTTTGAATATTTATGTAATTTAGTACAACAATTAAACTTTACACTTGTCGAGAATGAAAATAAAAGCTACCTGTTTATTGGTTTTCATACTGCTCTTTGGCAATTTTCATTCATTTGGAATAACACTTACTTTATCCAAAAAAGATGCTTCATGCGGCAATAATAATGGTTCTATTACAGCTAATGTTTTTACCATGTATCCTCCGATAAATTATAATTGGACTTCGGGGCACATGACTCAAAATATCAACAACCTATCTCCGGGAGTTTATACCTTGATCGTTTTTGATGCAAATGGGGATTCAACTGGAGCAACTGTCACCATAGTTGACAATCCGGATATTGGATCAACGGCATTGAGTTATATAGTTCCGGGAATGTTGGGTGGTATAAGTCATCCATGCAATAATCAATGCAATGGTGTTGCTTATCTTGCTGTAGATTATTTAACTGGAACACCTCCATACTCAATGTTTACATCAATGGGTCATACCATAGGAACATATGGTCCTAATATGATCCCAACTGTACAGGGGATCTGTTCTAATGATGTTTATTCAGTTTCAGTTTATGATGCATTGGGTTGTCCGGGAGCTGCTTTTCCTACGTTTAGTTATCCTCCTACATCATTTGATTTTACTAGTCAGATCACACCGGCTTGTAATAGTGCTGCAAATGGGATAGCCATATTGAACTTTACAAATACTCAAGGTATTCCATATAGTGTTTCATGGACAGGACCAGTTTCGGGATCGATTTCGGGAGCAAATATGACTGCATCCCTACAGAATTTACTACCCGGACTATATACTATCAACATAGTCAGTGATTATTCCATAGCTCCTTGCGACACCCTGATAACGATCAATATTCCGGATCTGGGATTCAATTGTGGTACCATTTCGGGAAGGGTTTATCTGGATTCTACACGCAACTGTATTTCCGATCTTTGGGAACCGGGGTTGTCTTCAAGAATGATCTTATTTAATCCGGGAACCTATTATTCAACCAGCGACAGTCTGGGAAATTATACAGCACTTTTACCCTATGGGAATTATTCAGCAACAACTATATCAAATCAAAATTATACCAGTGTTTGTCAGGTAAATGGAATAAATCTGAATAGTTTAAGTAACAACATCAATGGTATTGATCTTGGAGATAGTACAGGAGTTGATCTCGATCTGGAAGTAAATTTAACGGCTACTGCAGCCCGTCCGGGATTTAATTATACCCTTTATGCTACTGTTAAAAATAACAGCCCATTTCCTGTATCAGGAGCTACTATGGTAATTGATCACAGTTCTGTTCTGTCATTTATCACTTCAGCATCTTCATATAATGTTTCAGGTCCAAATCAATTGACTGTTTCTCTTCCCATGATAAATGCTTTCGGAACAGTTGTATCTGCATTTACATTCATTATACCACCGAATCCTCAGTTGATAGGAACTATAATCTCAAATCAAGCCGCATTAAATGCAAATCAACCGGAGCCAAATACGGCCAATAATCTTGCATTACATCAACAAGTGATCACCGGTAGTTTTGATCCAAATGAAAAAAGCGTTTGGCCTGCCTGGGATTCCAATCATTACTTTTTTGTCAATAGCGATAATGAATTCCGGTATACAATTCAATTTCAGAATACCGGGAACGATACTGCCTTTACGGTGAACTTAGTCGATACTCTAAATCCATATCTGAAAATTTCCAGTTTCGAGATGTTGGGGAGTTCACATCCTTGCAGCTGGGAAATAACAGGGTCTAATATTCTAAAAGTTCATTACAATAACATTCTGTTACCAGACAGCACAACCAATGAACCCGATAGTCATGGAATATTCTCTTTCAGGATAAGACCAACACCTGCATTACAACTGGTTCCTTTGCCCTATACACTGGAAAACAGAGCTGCGATTTATTTTGATTTTAATCCGCCTATCATAACAAATACAGCTTTCAATACTATTCAGATCACTGTTGGGAAACCGGAGATTCTGACTCAGGAAGTCTCTATATATCCTAACCCTGCAGAAAATAAGGTGTATATATCTTGTTCAGATCCTGCTGAATTGATGTCCATTACTTTGATGGATCTTTCAGGACGAGTATTGATCACAAGAAGAATGGAATCCTTAGTAACCGCACTTGAGATCGCAGATCTTGCGGCGGGGATGTATTTGATTTCTATTAAAGGTAAATCATTCACTAAAATGGAAAAGTTGATCAAAAAATGAGGTAGAAATCGGTTTAAAAAAACACAAAAAGCCAACCCTGATTGACTTTGGTTAGTATACGGATATGGCTGGAAATCCTGAAAAAACTTTGCAAATCAGAATAAGCTGATCCCTTTATCTAACATTTTATTGGTATTGAAGAAGCTGGATTTTTCGATATTTTTATATAATCCAAACCACCACCATGAAATTCAAACTATTACTGCCTACATTATTTTCATTCCTGTTTGCTTTCAATCAGGTAATGGGAATTACAATAATTCTCACTCCTACTGATGCAAGTTGCAATAATAGCAATGGGAATATTACCTCATTTGTTTTTGGAGGTGTTGCTCCTTACACATATCTCTGGAATATTGGAAGCACCTCAGCTAATCTGTCCGGCTTACCGCCCGGGAACTATACAATGTATGTGACCGATGCCATCGGCGATACGACTTCTGCCAGTGCAACGATCAATAATCAATCGGTGCTTCAAAACGTCTCTATCAGTTTTACTATTCCAGGATCAGGAATACAAAGCACCCATCCCTGCAATAATCAATGCAATGGAATTGCATATGCTGAAACCAATCAGGCTAGCGGAACACCTCCGTATTACATGGCTTCAACCATGGGGCATACCCAGGGAACCTATGGAGCCACCAATATCCCAACTTTATCAGGAATTTGTTGGACGGACTATTTTATGGTAAACATCTGGGATGCTACCGGATGTGGTACTCTTTTTCAAAATCCCTTATGGCAATCGGTAGCTCCTTCATTTAACCATACACAACAGGTCAATCCGGCGTGCAACGGACTTGCAAATGGCTCTATGAGTTTCGTTTTTACGGCTTTGATGGGACAGAATCTGACAGGAACCTATGCTGGGCCGGCCAATGGAAATTTTGTGTCAAACGGCAACATACTTAACATCTCGAATCTATTACCCGGCCAGTATACGATGATCGTCACAGATCCTTACACTGCAAATTGTGATACCACGTTTCAGGTGATGGTCAATGATCTGGGGGCAGGTTGTGGAACCATTTCCGGGAAAGTATATCTTGACACGAACTCCAATTGCTTGCTGGATGGAGGAGAATTATCGCTACCCAGCAGGATCATAAAATTTTCTCCGGGTAATTATTTTGCAACCTCAAATGCCAATGGAGATTATTCAGCTCTGCTGCCATACGCTAACTACAACGTCAGTACCGTTCCGGTCACTCATTTCACCAATACTTGTCCGGTCAATAATGTCAATTTAACTTCAGGAAACAACAACATTACCGGTATTGACGTAGGTGACAGTACGAATAATCAACTTGATCTTTCAATAGCATTATCCGGCTGGGCGGCCAGGCCCGGATTCTCATACCAATTGAATATTACCGTTACTAACAACAGTATCGTCGCCTGCACTGCACCGACAGTAGTCCTTGATTATTCTTCCATCCTGACATTGCTTGGTTCCAGTCTTTTGTATAATGTATCGGGTGCCAATCAAATCACATTACAATTACCATCCATTCCCGGTTTCGGATATACGTCAGGAACAGTAACGTTTTTGGTTCCACCAAACCCCGCCTTGATCGGTACCATATTAACTTCAACTGCAACCGTAAATGCAAACCAATCAGAACCCGATCTATCAAATAACTCTACTGTTCATAACAGGACAATAACAGGAAGCTATGATCCCAATGAAAAACTTGTCTGGCCTTCACGGGACATGCAGAATATTTTCATGTTGAATGTAGACACCATGTTTACATACAGCATCGGGTTCCAAAATACAGGGAACGATACTGCATTCACTGTAATATTGATCGATACCCTCAATCCACATTTGAAGATTGAGAGTTTTGAGTTCACCGGATCTTCTCATCCTTGTTTCTGGGAAATCACGGGGCAGAATATTCTCAAGGTTCATTACAACAATATCCATTTGCCGGATAGCACCACCGATGAGCCCGGCAGTCATGGATTATTTAGCTTTAACATTAAGCCCAAACCCAGCCTGCAGACGGTTCCATTGCCATACCTGCTCACAAACAGGGCTGCCATTTATTTTGATTTTAATCCTCCGATCTTTACAAATACAGTCTTTAGTACGGTTGATTTTCCTACAGGAATATCTTCTTCCGGAGCACCTGAATTCAGAGTTATTCCTAATCCTGCTGATAATGTTGTTCAAATTCGAATTTCCGATCCGGAAGAAAGTGTGACTATCAGTTTGATGGATCTTTCAGGAAGGAAATTGATTAGCAAGAAAAATACCAAGGGGGTAGTAGATATTGATATCTCTGAACTCTCAGGAGGGATGTATCTTGTCCTTGTTCAAAGCAAAAACTTTTCGAGGATGGAAAAGCTGATCAAAAGATAAGTTTGATATCTGTTTTTCAACGGACCTGCTTTTTAACCACAGAGAACTCGGAGTTTTACACAGCGAACACAGAAAACTCTTTTCTAAATTGAAGGTTGTAGAAAGGAAATTGCCTTATAAGTCCAGATGAATTTTTATTTTGAAATTAATTTGAATAAAATAAGATTAATCTCTGGGTTCTCTGTGTAAAACTCCGAGTTCTCTGTGGTAAAATAAGTACAGTATCTACTTATAAGTCATTACTTTATATGCTCCACAACTATCTACGTTTGGTTTAATCCAACTATAAACGAACGCTATCATGGTCACACCATTGAAGCAAAAAATGAATTAAGAACGAAGTAAAAAGCCAACCCTAATTAGGTTGGCTTAATTTCTTAATGTGCCCGGGAGGAGACTCGAACTCCTACGGATTTAACTCCAACGGCTTCTGAGACCGCAGCGTATACCAATTTCGCCACCCGGGCAAAAGGTGATCTGGTGTCATTATTATTAATGTGCCCAGGATGAGATTCGAACTCACACTGATTGCTCGCCACCCCCTCAAGATGGTGCGTCTACCAATTTCGCCACCTGGGCATTCAGGTTATTCCGGAAACGTTTTTCCAAAACCGGGTTGCAAAAGTAACAATTTAAAAAATTATAGCAAGAGTCATTTACGTTTCTCAAATAAAAGCCCGACTTAGATCTTCTGATCAAATCTAAGCATATCTGAATAATGAAAATGGAGGCCAACGCATTTGAATATTCTTGTCAATTAATATGTTTTCAATCTCAGGCCAATCATTGTTATCAAAATCAGCTAAAGCTGTGAAGGTTCGAATTTGATCTTTGTCTACATAAATAATTTCAATCTTGTTTTCTCCCTTGACCAGAAAATCAATGCTTATAATATTTTGATATGAAAATGAATTTATCTTATTGAACCACAAAGGATTCTTAAGAACCAAATGATTAGAATACAATTCAAATTGTGTTGATTTTACAGCATAAACAATGAATATTATAACTAGCAATGCAATTGAAAAAGTATATACTTCATGATAGATTGTCAGAATGAATACAATTGTGAAAATGGAAACATTGAAGAAAGTTCTGATCAGTGAAAAAAATGAAGAAGGATGGTTAGAACGATTGATGAATAATGGCCCTTTGGATAATTCGAATTCTTGGATCTCATTTGAATTTTGAGTTTCAACCGTAGAAACATAATCACTTGTGATCAAAGGATCTTGCTTCAACAAAATGGAAAGATGGGTATATATATCAGGAAGTTCTTTTTTGAATTCTGCCGGCGCTTCAAAGAAATGTTCAACACAAACAGCAAAGAATTCTTTGAAATTTTCTGATGCATAAGGTCGTAAGAATGATGGCCTTTTCTGCATCATTAGGAACTCTGAATTTGAAACAGAGTACCATTTCTTAAAATAGTGTTCGAAAAAATCATCCACATCATTTACTCTTCTACTTAGATCAAGCGCATGTGCCATTTCATGTAGTCCCAGATTTATCTTATCAGTATAATCATGAAATCCGGTTTCGAAATGTTTCCAGGAAAGAACAACAATTCCTTTAGGGTTGGTCTCTCCTCTGTGATATTGATCCAGCATCCGGTTATAATACACATCCGGATAAATATAAAAGGTATTAAAATAATTAAATCCATAATGATCAAACCCAAAAGTCAGTTGTATGATGGATGCGGAAATAAGAATTCTTACTTCTTCAGTTATCATGAATCCATTTTTCCCAACAAATTCTTTCTCTCTCAACAGATCTCTCAATCTCATGAGAAATTTAGTTTTAGATCTTGCATTAAGACTGCAATAGTAAGGTGAGTTCTTTGTCAAAAAAGATTCATATTTCCCTTTAAGATCTCTGCTGTTATGTAGCTTTCTTTCTATTCTCCATTTTTCAGTTTTATGATAATAGATCGTGAATATTGAAGAAAAAATAAATTTGAGGGTCTGGTAAATGATCGCCAGAAAAAGGGAAAATGCAAAAAATAACCCGAGAATATTCTGCCAACTCATGGATAAAACTTCAAAATTTATTAAAATTACGGATATCGAATATATCCATTAAAACGTATTAACTTTCAATTGAGTTAAAATAATTCAATAAAATCAATTCTACTCATAGAGTATGTATTCTTAATTTTATTAAGTTCTGTTATGCAAAACGTGCACAATGCTGCATTTCAGAATCATAATACAATTCCAAATAAGAATTACCAGGACACTAATATTCAAACTTTTGCATAATAAAGGGAACCATTCATTGCAAATCGGATTATATCACTTTGATTAAAAAGTCAAATTGAACCTCAAAGAATAGAATTTAACCTTAGTGTTACTAAGTGTTCTTGTGACCTTCGTGGTAAAATAGAATTCCAGTCAATAGAGAAAACAGTCAGATGTTTTATCATATAGCTTTGGAATAGTTTTTTTGCAGTAATTTAAAAACTAAATTAACATTTGAAATGAAAGAGCATAAAATGAAATATTTGATCACAATAGCTGTAGCTGTATTATTCTTACTTGGTTGCAATTACAAAAATGAAGGAATTGAACAGAAAGATACAAAAGAAGAAGCGCAGATAGATGTAAAGATCTTTGCTGATGCTGGCTTACCAATGCACGCGGAAGATGAACAAGTCATTCAGCACAAAAGCTATATACTGAGTTACTCAGAATATCATGAACTAAGCCGATGGGTAGCATATAAGCTTAATAAGGAACAAACAAAAGGAGCTCGAAAATCCAGATATAACTTCATAATCGATCCCAAAGTAAAGACAAAAAGTGCAGCCGATGATGATTATGTTCGTTCCGGATATACCCGCGGACATCTAGTTCCTGCGGGAGATATGAAATGGGATGATGCAAGTTATAAGGAGACTTTTTATATGAGCAATGTGAGTCCTCAGGCAAGAGCTTTCAATACCGGGATCTGGAATGAGTTGGAGCAGCAAATAAGGAAATGGTCGCAGGATAAAGGAGAACTGTATGTTGTGACCGGTCCGGTACTTGAAAAAAGAATGACCCGCATAGGAAAGAATCGGGTAGGAGTGCCTGATCAGTTTTGGAAAGTGATATTAACATCTGGTAATGATCCGAAAGCGATTGCATTTCTGATGATGAATGAAGGCAGCAGGAAACCGGTGATGAGTTTTGCAGTGAGCATTGATTCTATTGAAACACTAACCGGTATAGATCTCTTTTCTGGTTTGGAAGATATCTTAGAAAACAAACTTGAAGCAGCTGTAGATACGATCTATTGGAATTAATTAACACGAAGGCTCTAAGTGATTTGTAAGGCACTAAGAATAAATATTTTGTTTTTCTTCGAGACTTTTTGTGCTAGCATCTAAAAAGAAATGTAAATTCCAGAATCGAGTTTTGGAAGCTCTTTGAGCCTTTGTGTTAAAAATAATCAGAAACGATTTTTCGCTCTCAACAAAAGTATAAAGAAGCCCAACGGAAATATATTCACCCTCAACATGTTCCCTTCCATATCACAAAAGAAAAGATTGATCCTTGGGTAGTATGATAAAAACAAAATTCATTTCATTCTTCACATTCATAGTACTTTAATTAACCTTGTTGAATCCGATTCTTCTATAAAAACAGGAAACGAAGGATTCGTCCTCAATTTTCATATTTTGTGTTTACAGTTATTTTGCTTTTGGTACCTCTTGTTTGACGGCATGTTTATCGGGTGGGATTTTACCATCTTTCAATTCTGCATAGGCGTGTGTAAATTCTGCTCCGTAAAAAACTATCATGGTTACGTAAGACACCCAAAGCAGGATTAAAATAATAGAACCGGCTGCTCCATATCCTGAACCTGGGTCGGCTGTTCCGAAATATAATCCTAATGCGGATTTTCCAATTTCAAATAATACTGAAGTGACCATGGAGCCAATCCATACATGTCTCCACTTTATTTTTGCATCAGGAAAAAATTTGAACATGAGCGCAAACAATACTGAAATTATACTTAGAGATAAAATAAAATTGATGATTTGTAATACAATGAGCAGGGATTCTGAAAAATGATTCGTTATCCATGTACCTAAAGAAGAAAGGACTGCAGAAATTACGAGTGATACAATTAATATAAATGCAATGGCAATGATAAGTCCGAATGAAAACAGACGTGTTTTAAGCAAACTTAAAATACCGGATTTAGATTCGTCTGCTTTTACTTCCCATATAAAATTTATAGATTTTTGAAATTGAGCAAAGACGCCAGTCGCTCCAACAAGGATTGTGGCTACTCCAATGATAGTTGCCCAAAGCGAATTTTTTGATTCAGTTCCTTTTGCAATTATATCCTGAATTTGTTTTGCCGTTTCAACACCCATTGTGGAGGTGATTTGTGAAGCTATTTGCCCGTTGACAGCTTCTTGGCCGAAAAAGTAACCTGCTACGGATACAATTACAACTAACAATCCGGGCAATGAAAAAATTGCATAATATGCAATGACTGCGCTTTCTTTAAAAGGGTCTTTTGCCCACCATTCTTTTAAAGCAGTTTTTGAAGCGGCAAGAACAGTTTTGAAATGGATTTTCATTGACGCTTGTTAATATTCTACAGACAGGAACTCATGCTATACAAATCAAATTGAGCGAGGTGATCATGAATAGGATAATCAACTGAATAGAATTTATACTTTTTCTTCATTTCAATAAATTTGCATGCATTGAAAACTAATAGGTGGAATAAGTTTAATTGTCTCATCCGTATCCATGCAATCATAGAAGAGAACTATTCTTTGAGTACTTTGATTTCATAAAGGTGACCATATATATAGTAATGCTTAGTTATATTGCAGTGCTTTCAAAATCTACTAATTATGAATTTATTCAGAAGCTTGTTTGTTGATACTGCATAAAGGGCATGTATATTTTAATGTTTTCGTATTGTTTATGTTGTATACTAAAATATAGTTGTCATTATTAAGGAATCCTTTTAGGATTGCTTAATGCGTTTCAAAAAACGTTGAAGCAAATTTTCGCCTGTTGATTTGATGCTATCAGAATGTTTTGCAACAACGTTTGTAATTACAAATTGAAAAAGAGTTCCGAATAATTTTGATACCGGGTTTCGTGCTGTACCGAATAATACTTTTTTAGCGAGAAAGCCCGTTGTTAATCCTATTGTGCTGTTTACAATATTGTGTTTAATCGCAGGTGTTGCTGTTATTTCTTGAAAAACGCTTTTGATTAAATTGATTGGTTTCAAACGATCTTGTACAAGATGAAACTGTTCCTTAAGCAGATTAAATTCTTCGGCTCGTTTAATTTCCAACAATCTGATTACTTCGTTTAATGCATCTGTTTCAATGTGCTGTTTCATTTTCTTTTTTCTTTTAGCATTTGCTTTATGACGGAATTGCTTACAGGGAATTTTAGCAGTTTATACCTGAAAACATGAAGTATTATTGAAATGAGTGAATAAAAACCACCCATTATAAAAAAGCCGAAGTATGCATTTCCAAGTAATGTTCCTAACCACAATGCAATGCCTATGTTGATTATTAAAATTGACAAAGAAACTGACATGATAATGGCTAATCTTGAAACTAAAGAAGAAACTACATCTGCTGATTTGTCAATCGCATGCAGTTTAAACAATTCTATTGTTGTTTTACTGTAATCTTCTACCCTTTCAATAAGCGTTGCTAAGGGTGTTGAATTGTCAATCATAATTCCTAGTTTTTATAGTTTATTAAGAAAATTTCAGGATGCTTATTATTCTTAAATTTCTAATTACATGTTGAAACGGTTATTACTTTATCTTACTATTTTTGACAATTAATTGCGTGCTCTACATTTGCACGTAAGTTGGTCGCAGAGGCTGCTGCCCTAACCTGATTTCTTCCATATTGATTTCAGCTGCATTGACAAAAAATTGTGAGCCTTTTTCATGTTTTTTACTTTCAAAATTAGCATCGTTGCGCTCTACCTTAACTTCTTTAGTGTCTTAAGATTTAGAATCGTTGCTGTAAGAATTAATAAGTAATATTGGGTCAACAAAAATCGTTTGATGTAATTATTTTTAATTTAGTCTAGCTTTTTTTGTTTTGATCATTTTATCTTAGGAGAAGAACTTTTCTTTGGAGTAATATTACCCGACATATCCATGTGATCGCCCTCATTGAGAATCATTTTTGTCCCGCCCTTTTTCATGTAGCTGCCGTTGCTCATAACGGTGATTCCGTTATTCATGGTCATACTATGATCTAAGATTGTCATTTTGTTATCTTTTATCATCATCATCTTTCCGTTTTGCATCATTACTCCGTCCGCATAAGACTTGTCTATGAGATTATTTTGTTCTTCCTGACTTTGGTAGTTGTTCAGATCCCTTTCTTGATTTAGATCGTCTTTGATATTATCAATGTCGGGCGGAACCATTTTTCTTTTTGTTGAATCGGTTTGTGCATTTGCTCCAATGGCGATCATGATTACCGTAAAAGCTAAAATTATTTTTTTCATTGTATATGTTTTTATTTAAAGTTTTTTGAAAATTATTCTTTAACTGTTTGTTCTTCTTTCAACATAATTATCTTTAAATCAGTAGAAGCCGGGCCATTTATAACTTTTCCTTCAGTGGTAAAACGTGAACCATGCATGGGACAATCAAAGGTTTTTTCATCAGCATTCCACTTTAAAATAGCACCCAGGTGCGGACAAACAGCGGTACAAGCGTGAATTTTATTTTCATCATCGCGGTATACTGCAATTTTTTTCATCCCTGAAGAAATGATGGCTCCTTCACCCGGTTTTAAATCCTCTGCTTGTTTTGTTTCTTCAGCAGTAAACCAGTCGGCATATTGAGCAACCATATTTCCGACTTCATGTAAATAATCACCACCTGTTTTTAATGTGATGCGTGACGGACTGTAAATTTTGATCCACGGATTTTCTCTCCCCATGATCATATCTGTTATGATCATTCCTCCAAGCGTACCGTGCGTCATGCCATTACCTGAATCACCTGTGATGACGTATATATTTTCATCGCCGGGATTTTTGCCTATGTATGCTAATGAATCAAGTGGTTGCATTAATTGACCCGACCATTTTAGTTCAATTTCTCCTATTGATGGAAAATGTTTTCTTGTCCATTGTTCAAGATTGGTGTAGCGGTCTTCTGCTTTGATAGCCTCATCTTCTTCCTGTCCTGTGCGATGATCTTCGCCTCCTGAGATAAGCATATCATACTGCTCATTGTATTCTTCTAACCGAACATAATGATACGGCTTTGAAATCCACTTAGAATCGTTGTTGCCTGTATCCCACCACAAAGCGTATGGCAATTTCCCTTTCGGAACTTTTGCAGCAATTACATATGAACGATAAGGCCACTGCTTTGTATGCATGGCAACCAAGTCATTTACAGGTGTGTTTGTTGCTACAACAATATGATTCGCTTTTATTTTGAAACCGTTTGCAGTTGCCCCAGTTTTTGTAATGGATTCAGCTTTTGTTTCGGTATAAATAGTTCCGCCCAACTTTATAAAGGCTTCAGTCAATCCTTTCATATAAAGCATGATATGAAATTGTGCCTGATTTGGAAACTTGAGACACCATCTAACTTGTTCTGCAGAAATTGAAGGAATGTTGTTCAACATTTCCGTCATTAGTCCCGCACGTTGTGTGGCTTTATATTCTTCCCTTAAAGTCTCAGCAGAATCAGATGGATGCGAAAATAAATAGCCATGAACTCTTTTAAAATGACAATCTATATCATTTTGTTTAACAGTGTTAGCAATCCATTCTATGGCAGCTGTATGACTTTGTGCTGCTAATTTTGCTGTTGGCAGGTCGAATGTTTTTTCTAATTGAAAATAACGCTCATCAAGTGCGCATGTAAGATGTGCAGTAGTTCTTCCAGTTTCACCGCTGCCAATAAACCCGTCTTCAACTAATACTACTTTTCGTCCTTCTTTAGCAAGACAATAGGCTGTAGTAAGTCCGGCAATGCCGCCGCCTACAACTAATATATCTGTGTTAACATCGCTACTTAATTTTTCAAAAGAAATTGGCTTAACTGCAGATGCAAACCAAAAGGAAAGATTATCACCTGACGTAATGTTTCCATTTCCGTTAACGGATAGAGATGTATTGAAAGATATTTTTGAACCGTTGAGTGCTTTTGCTCCTTCCTTAATTTCACTGTCCTTTCCATTCAATAAGCCCGATTCAGTTGTCCTGTTATCAATCATTTC